>NZ_JAKLTE010000060.1:0-657 GCF_022014395.1 Photobacterium sp. WH77
GGGTAGTGTTCAAAGTTTTGTGTCTTTTCCTACACTTCCTAAAAAAGGGGGGAGACACATCATGGCTGATAAATACGAAATTGATATCCAGGCATTCGCCAAAGCGCTGCAGTCCGGGCAAAACCTCAATGGCAAGGATGGCCTGCTCACGCCGCTGATCAAGCAGATCACCGAAGCCGCTTTGGGAGCAGAGCTGGACGAGCACCTGACGAATGAAACTTCTGCCAACCGCAAGAATGGCACCTCCAGAAAGACGGTTAAAACATCGTCAGGTGAATTTGAGCTGGAAACGCCGAGAGACCGTAATGGCACGTTCGAACCTCAGACCGTCAAGAAGTATCAGACCCGCCTGACCGACGAGATGGAGGGGAAGATCCTCTCTCTGTTCGCTCTTGGTAACAGCTATCAGAACATCCGCGAACACATCTTAGATCTTTACGGCATGAGTATCTCCAACGGCACTATCAACACCATCACCGACCGTTTGGTACCTGAACTCAGAGCATGGCAGGAGCGGGATCTGGAGCCGCTGTATCCCTTCGTCTGGCTGGATGCAATTCACTATAAAATCAAAGAGAACGGTCGCTTCATATCGAAAGCCGTCTACACGATTCTGGGTCTGACCGTTGAGGGTAAAAAAGAGCTGCTGGGGTTGTA
>NZ_JAKLTE010000061.1:0-653 GCF_022014395.1 Photobacterium sp. WH77
TACCACCACGTCGGCGGCGTTTTGTTTTTGTTCCTGGGTCGCCTCTGGATAGCGCTTTTCGATATTAGTAACTATGGTATCAAGCTGCTGTTGAGAGACGGTTTCGCTGGTGATTTTGATGGGGAAATTGTTGTCATTGCAGGCCGCTAATAATGGCAGCGTACATGCAAGGCCTAGCCTGTAAAATTTCATGCTGAAATCCTTTGTTTTTAGTGTCTTAGTGTACCGAAATACCTAAAGCAAAAACACTGGAAAGCATGGTCAATTATGATTACAGCTTGTATTTCTTGAACCGAGTGCACAATGGAATGAATGAGGTGATTTTGATTGAAAATTGGTCATCAATCTCAGGGCGATTTATGTACCGGGGCTGTCTGTTGAAGAGCACAGCGAAAACTAGTTCCAGGTGAATACGCTTTCTTTACAGGAACAGAGTAGTTTCTGGAAAAAGTCATTGTTGTACCAGAAGAATCACGAAGAACTTTTTGACTTCCACTATCAGGCCCTTGAGGGTTTAACTCTGGTGATTGCTGATAATAATCAGAGGAATACCAGTCATTTACCCACTCACGTACTTGATTAGTCATTCCATAGATACCTAATGGATTCGGAGGAAAAGTATCTACGTTGCGAAATTCGGCGAAAGATGGTGC
>NZ_JAKLTE010000062.1:0-586 GCF_022014395.1 Photobacterium sp. WH77
CAACGATCTTAGCAACAACACCAGCACCAACGGTACGGCCACCTTCACGGATTGCGAAGCGCAGACCTTCGTCCATTGCGATAGGTGCGATCAGAGTAACAACCATCTTGATGTTGTCACCTGGCATTACCATCTCAACGCCTTCTGGCAGTTCGATAGTACCGGTCACGTCAGTTGTGCGGAAGTAGAACTGTGGACGGTAGCCTTTGAAGAATGGAGTATGACGGCCGCCTTCATCTTTAGACAGAACGTATACTTCAGACTCGAAAGTCGTGTGTGGAGTGATTGAACCAGGCTTAGCCAGTACTTGACCACGCTCAACTTCGTCACGCTTAGTACCACGCAGCAGAACACCAACGTTCTCACCAGCACGGCCTTCGTCCAGAAGCTTACGGAACATCTCAACACCAGTACAAGTTGTAGTGATGGTGTCTTTGATACCTACGATAGCAACTTCGTCACCTACGCGAACGATACCTTGCTCAACACGACCTGTTACTACAGTACCACGGCCCTGGATTGAGAATACATCTTCGATTGGCAGGATGAACGGCTTGTCGATAGCACGCTCTGGCTCTGGGATGTA
>NZ_JAKLTE010000063.1:0-573 GCF_022014395.1 Photobacterium sp. WH77
CGTGCCATCGAGAATCTGGTGTTTGTTGAAGGCGGCAGTTTTGACATGGGGGATTTTGGTGCTCCTTGTGAAGTTCCCAGCGGTACGATCAGCCGGATGGATTGGTCTCCGGATGCTGAATGTTTGAGCTCACCGGGGAGTCAGATGACAGGAGCTGATCATTTGCATCAAGTCACACTCGATGCCTACTCAATCGCTAAATTTGAAACGCGCTTTATTGATATGGAGTGGATGCGTCAGATCAACGGACTGCCCGTAGCAAAAGAGAATATCCAAGATGGCTCTATTGTTAAACGCAACTCAGAGCGCTACCAGTGGCTTCTTGAAAATAGAAAAGATCACCCAGCCAGTGCTAAAACGTGGCAAGAAGCCAAAGATTATTGTCTATGGGTAGGCCAAATTAGTGCAATACCCTTTGACTTACCAACAGAAGCACAGTGGGAATATGCCGCTCGAAGTCGTGGGAAGAAGTATTATTTCGCAACCAATACAGGCTACTTACAACTAAGTGAGGGTTATTATCTGGATCCTGAAACTAATTACTATATTGAGTACACAGAAGACGAGGTAAAT
>NZ_JAKLTE010000064.1:0-560 GCF_022014395.1 Photobacterium sp. WH77
GCCACCTTGATCCCCGGCGCCGAGCAAACGCCCATCCTGTATCATGCCGACTCGGGCGGGGTGCCGGATCGCGAACATATCTTTGACGCCGATTTTGCCACCCGTGTTCATACCGGTGCGGTTTCACAAAACGACTATAACTACCTAACGCCTAAAACCCGTCTGATGGCGGACGTGCCGGAATCGGATGAAGCCGAGGTCTATACCGATCTGGCCGTGTACCGTTATCCGGGACGTTACGGCCAGCAACCTCAGGGTAAGTTACAGTCTGATTACCGCTTGTCAGCCCATAAGGTGTCCGGCACTGAGCTGAAAGCGACAACCTGTGTCATGCGGTTGATCCCAGGTTACAGCTTCCTGATGGAACGCCATCCGCGCCAGTCTCTGAACCGTGATTTCATACTGCTGGAAGTGAAGCACGAAGGGAGCGATCCGCAGGCTCACGCAGAAGAAGCCGGTGATGAACCCACCACCTATCACAACAAAGTGATCGCATTCCCGGCCGATATGACTTACCGGGCATCGGCCTTGCCGGCACCTGTTGTGGAAGGCCCGCAAAC
>NZ_JAKLTE010000065.1:0-549 GCF_022014395.1 Photobacterium sp. WH77
CTGAAGTCAATGTTATTGAGGCTATCCATAGCGATTTGACCACCTGAAAGAGAAGCCTCAATTAGATCATATTCTTACTTAGAATGGTATCACTCTGACCCTCAGAAATGACAAAGCCCCGTCAGAAGACGAGGCTTTTGTATCTGGCAGGGGATGACGGATTCGAACCGCCGACATTCGGTTTTGGAGACCGACGTTCTACCGGGCTGAACTAATCCCCTAGAATTGCTAAGTATTGTATACAGCTGAACGAGAATTACCAGTCTTAGCGACTTAAAATGACTTATCGCTTTATCAACCGCTTATAAAAACATCAGTATATTCAATGTTCCTACCTTATTTGCTGACATCTGTCCTGTTACCGTTGAAACACTGGGTACAGATTTCTAAAAACAGCTAACAATAAAGATAGCGTTATCATTACTGACAGTGCCACTGGACATGAAAAGCAAAAAGGCCACCCATAAGGTGGCCTTTTCTTAATAGGGAGCCTGGCGATGACCTACTCTCACATGGGGAGACCCCACACTACCATCGGCGCTGCTGCGT
>NZ_JAKLTE010000066.1:0-531 GCF_022014395.1 Photobacterium sp. WH77
TCGTCGTATTCTGCTGGCCAAATCTGGCTTCATCCTGGAACCAGACATCCACTTGCTCAAGGCTGATATGGCCCGGGATGTTACGGATCGTTTCCAGTAGGAAGTTTTTTAAAAGCTTCTTGCGTTGCTTGGCATTGTTTAGGGTGTTTTGAGCGGGATGTTATCCATGAAAATCCCATATGATCGAGCAAATAGTAAATGGAATCAGGGTGATAGTGTTTATCAAACTTCTGGACAATATATGCATGGATATCGGCACCCGTGAGTCTACCGCCTTGCGGGTTATGAGCTCTATCTTCGAGATATTGGCGAAGCTGTTCTTGTTGCTCTGGGGTTAAGAATGCAGGACGACCTGTTCTTGGTTTTTCCTGAAGTCCTTCGAGGCCTTCTTCGAGAAAGGTATGAACCCATTTGTTGACACTGGTTCTACTGACTTTGAGAAACTTGGCAATTTGAGTGCGGGACTGGCCCTCTTTAAAATGGGCAAGCGCGAGTAATCTCATTTTCATTTGAATGGATTTTTGCTGGCTT
>NZ_JAKLTE010000007.1:0-202171 GCF_022014395.1 Photobacterium sp. WH77
GTTGTCCAGCGCTTCAGCCAGCTCAACAATTTTCTCTTCCCACTGAGCTTCACCGTTCAGTGCACCCAGAGCAGAACCCATGATTACTGGGCAATCGTCGCCTGGGAAGTCGTACTCAGACAGAAGTTCACGCACTTCCATCTCAACCAGCTCCAGCAGCTCTTCGTCATCAACCATGTCGCACTTGTTCATGAACACGATGATGTAAGGGATACCAACCTGACGACCCAGCAGGATGTGCTCACGCGTCTGTGGCATTGGGCCATCAGTCGCAGCAACAACCAGAATACCACCGTCCATCTGAGCAGCACCGGTGATCATGTTTTTCACGTAGTCGGCGTGTCCTGGGCAGTCAACGTGCGCGTAGTGGCGAGAAGGAGTATCGTACTCTACGTGAGAAGTAGAGATAGTGATACCACGATCACGCTCTTCTGGCGCATTATCGATAGATGCGAAGTCACGTGCAGCACCACCGTATACTTTAGCCAAAGTAGTACAGATAGCAGCAGTCAGAGTGGTTTTACCGTGGTCAACGTGGCCGATAGTACCAACGTTAACGTGCGGTTTCGTACGTTCAAATTTTTCTTTAGACACGATCGTGTTCCTTCCTAGTTGTGATTCGCCCCACATATTGGTGGGACGCGTCAGAAGTTGTATTTTATGCGGCAACCGAAGCTGACGCAATATTTCTGCTAATGTTTAGCCGCGTTCAGCGATGATTCCATCGGCGATATTCTTCGGAACTTCAGCATATTCGCTGAACTCCATTGAATAGGAAGCACGGCCTTGGGTAGCAGAACGAAGATCCGTTGCGTAACCAAACATCTCAGAAAGCGGAACATGGGCACGGATAATCTTAAGCCCAGCAGGGCCTTCATCCATACCGCCAATGATGCCGCGACGACGGTTTAAATCGCCAACTACATCACCCATCCAGTCTTCCGGAGTGGTTACTTCAACTTTCATCATAGGTTCAAGAATAACTGGTTGCGCATCAAGTGCCCCCTTCCTGAACGCCATAGAACCGGCGATCTTAAACGCCATTTCGCTCGAGTCAACATCGTGGTATGAACCATCGAACAGCGTCGCTTTGACGTCCAGTACCGGATAACCGGCAAGCACACCATTTTTCATCTGCTCTTCGATACCTTTAGCAACTGCACCGATATATTCTCTCGGCACTGTGCCACCGACGACTTCATCTACAAAGACGAAACCTGCATTCGGCTCGGAAGGCTCAATCTTCAGCCAGACGTGACCGTACTGGCCGCGACCACCAGATTGACGTACGAACTTTCCTTCCACTTCCGTTTTACCACGGATAGTTTCACGGAAAGCAACCTGAGGCTTACCAACGTTACATTCAACGCTGAACTCACGCTTCATACGGTCAACGATGATATCCAGATGAAGCTCACCCATACCCGAAATCAGGGTTTGGCCAGATTCTTCATCGGTTTCTACCCGGAATGATGGATCTTCTGCAGCCAGTTTACCCAGTGCAATACCCATTTTTTCCTGGTCGGCTTTCGACCTTGGTTCAACAGCAATCTGAATCACTGGCTCTGGGAATTCCATCCGCTCCAGAATCACTTTGTGTTCTGGGTCGCACAGAGTATCACCGGTAGTAACGTTCTTCAGGCCAATTGCTGCCGCGATGTCGCCAGCTCGAACTTCTTTAATTTCTTCACGCTTATTGGAGTGCATCTGAACGATACGGCCAAAGCGCTCACGCTTATCTTTCACCGTGTTGTAGACGCTATCGCCTGAATTCACAACACCGGAATAAACACGCATAAATGTCAGAGTGCCTACGAACGGGTCGGTTGCGATCTTAAACGCCAGCGCAGCGAAAGGTTCTTCATCGCTTGAGTGGCGGATCACTTCATTGCCATCCATATCTTCACCACGGATTGCTTTTACTTCCGTTGGTGATGGCAAGAATTCCACAACCGCATCCAGTACAGCCTGAACACCTTTGTTCTTAAATGCAGAGCCGCAGGTTGCCAGTACGATTTCATTGTTCAGCGTACGTTGGCGCAGACCGGCTTTGATTTCATCTTCTGACAAGGTACCTTCTTCCAGGTACTTATCCATCAGCTCTTCTGATGCCTCAGCCGCTGACTCAACCAGATTCGTGTGCCATTCTTCGGCCAGCTCTTGCATGTCTGCCGGAATGTCTTCATAAGTGAAGCTCATGCCCTGATCGGCTTCATTCCAGTTGATCGCTTTCATTTTAATCAGGTCGATCACACCTTTGAATTCTTCTTCCGCACCAATATTCAGCTGAATAGGTACTGGATTTGCACCAAGACGAACTTTGATTTGCTCAACCACACGCAGGAAATCAGCACCTGCACGGTCCATCTTGTTGACGAAGACCATACGCGGTACTTCGTATTTGTCAGCCTGACGCCATACTGTCTCAGACTGAGGTTCAACACCGGATGAACCACAGAAAACAACCACTGCACCATCAAGTACGCGTAGGGAACGCTCTACTTCGATAGTGAAATCAACGTGTCCTGGGGTGTCGATAATATTGATGCGATGCTCAGGAAACTGAGCGTCCATACCACGCCAGAAGGTTGTAGTGGCAGCAGAGGTTATGGTAATCCCACGCTCCTGCTCCTGTTCCATCCAGTCCATGGTAGCTGCACCATCGTGTACTTCACCAATTTTATGGGAAAGACCTGTGTAAAACAGGATACGCTCGGTCGTGGTTGTTTTACCGGCGTCTACGTGAGCGCAAATACCGATGTTACGGTAACGCTCAATAGGAGTTTTGCGAGCCACGGTTGAATCCTCTTACTAAGGTTATCCTTAGAAAATGGTACGGGCGCAGCAGGCCAAGCCTGCTGCGCCCATTCGCTAATAATGAAATTACCAGCGGTAGTGTGCGAACGCTTTGTTCGCTTCTGCCATACGGTGAACGTCTTCACGTTTCTTAACAGCAGAACCTTTGTTGTCGGCAGCGTCCAGCATTTCAGCAGCCAGGCGAGCAGCCATAGATTTTTCACCACGCTTACGCGCAGCTTCAACCAACCAACGCATAGCCAGAGCATTACGACGCACAGGACGTACTTCTACTGGTACCTGGTAAGTTGAACCACCTACACGGCGAGATTTAACTTCTACCGCTGGGCGAACGTTATCAAGAGCTTTTTCAAAAATTGACAGGTGCTCTTCACCAGAGCGCTCAGCCATTGAATCCAGTGCAGTGTAAACAATTTTCTCTGCAGTAGATTTCTTACCGTCAACCATCAGGATGTTGACGAATTTTGCCAGCAATTCAGATTTGAACTTAGGATCTGGAAGGATCTTACGCTGACCAATTACGCGACGACGTGGCATGGAAATTCTCCGTTGTCTTCTTCAGGTTTTATCCAAAACTTTTCAGTTTTTTCAAAATTACAAATAATTTAGTGTTTGGCCTTACTTAACGGATTCCATTAAGACTTAGGACGCTTCACACCGTACTTAGAACGACCTTGTTTACGGTCGTTAACACCCGCACAGTCAAGTGCACCACGAACAGTGTGGTAACGAACACCTGGAAGGTCTTTAACACGACCACCACGGATAAGAACAACACTGTGCTCTTGCAGGTTGTGGCCTTCACCGCCGATGTATGACGTTACTTCAAAACCATTGGTCAGACGTACACGACATACTTTACGCAGTGCGGAGTTTGGTTTTTTTGGAGTAGTAGTGTATACACGAGTACATACACCACGTTTTTGTGGACACGCTTCTAGCGCAGGCACGTTGCTCTTAACAACTTGCTTTGCACGTGGTTTGCGTACCAGCTGGTTAATAGTTGCCATTAAATAGCTCCTGATTATTTACTTTCGTAAAGGTGAAAAATCTGCCTCCCAACAACAGGAGGACGCGAAATTTTAGGCGTCGGACTATAAGGTGTCAAGATATATACAGCGATCACATCTATGATCATTTCTTAACCACCCACTTTACGGCCGGTTGAATCCTTTTTAACCGCGTTTATTCAGGCCCATTTCATGCAGTTAGGATGACGTACCGTCAACTCCACCAACATGTTGTGATCAATCACATCCACATCCGCGGCAACCCGCCCTGCCAGGCCTCTCGCCAGTAAATCCGTCTCCAGTACGTACACGGCCGCCGCTTGTTTCAATGCAGATTCAAGCTGACCCGGTGAGGTGGCGGCGACAACGCCGTCTTGCAGCAACACAATTTCATCACCGGGTAAAAGTTGAGCAACGCACTGCTGTAAAGCCCGATTTTGAAAAGGAGAAGAAAAAATCATGTGTAACATAGAAAGTCCTGAAAACTGCACGCAGCATAAGTCGCAGAGAAACTAGTAACTGAGAATTTTCTGGCAACGGTGAAGTCTGGCGGTCAGATCCTGCGGAGAAAGCAGTTCCGCCTCGATCAGCAAATCATCCAGTGTGAGCCCGCGCTCCGCCATTGACTCGCGGCACACAAACACATCTTCAAGATCATACAGTGGCAGCATTTTAAAGGCGGCACTGTATTCACGCCCCAGCACCGCCGCACCCTGCTGGCCTTTAAGCAGTTGCCATACCCCATCGCCAATAAAGAACAATTGCAACTCTTCACTGTAAGCAGAAGTTGCCAGTACGGCATCTAACCCTTCACGGCCGCTGTTGAGACCCTGTGGTACGGTGGTGAAAACAAATCCGACAGACATAATACTTTCCGGGATAATTAAAACTGAATCACGCGATCAGCACTCAATAACACTTCGGCCAGCCCGCCCAGCCCGGCCTGTTCAAAGCCAGCGGCCAGATTATGACCAGGCAGCGCATGCTGGCTGGCTTCGAGTTCGCTGACCACCCCGCGGCGCAACGCTGCGGCCACACAGGTTTGCAACTCGACCTGATGCTCACGGCCCAGTAGCTGCCAGGCGGCCAGTAAGTCAAACTCATCCGACGCCGGTGCGGCCAGTGCAGAACCGTTGTGAACACCATCCTGATAGAAAAATACCCGTTGCAACCTGTGCCCATTGGCAATAACGGCCTGAGCAAACTGATAAGCACTGCGTGCATTCTGCGACCCGTAGGCCGGCCCATCGACCACCAGGGCAAACGTCAGGCTCATTTTTCGCCATCCTCCGTTTTGCGCTGGCGTATATATAAGTAGACAGTGTGTTTGGAGATATTCAGGCGGTCAGCAACCCGGTTGATGGCATCTTTAATATCGAAGATCCCTTTGTCGTATAGCTCCATCACTATCTGACGGTTTTTGGCATTATTCGAGACATTCTTGTCGGCATTGATTTCTTCGATCGTGCGCTCAACCGTCTGATCCACCAGCTCATCAACATCGCTGGCAAAATTTACGCTGGAAGCGGCCTGCTTGGCCTCATCGGTTGGCATGAAGGATTGCAGAATCTGGGAAAAAGGAGCATCCAGGTTAACGTTGATACACAGCAAACCTATGATATTGTCGTCGGCATTGCGAATCGCAATCGTGATGGACTTCATCAATGCGCCACCCTTGGCACGGGTGAAATAGGCCCGGGAGAAATTGCGCTCTGACCCTTCAATGTCACGCAGCATGCGCAAAGCCAGATCAGTAATAGGCGAACCCACTTTGCGGCCGGTATTTTCACCGTTGGCAATTTTGATCGCCGAGGTATTCAGATCGGCCAGTGAATGCAGCACTATTTCACAAAAAGGCCCAATCAGGGTAGCCAGTCCATCAACCACGGCTTCGTATGAGCGTAATATAACAAAGTCGTGCTCAGTAAAAGTACGGGTCTCTATTAAGTCACTTTCCACCATGACTTCAGTGCCAAAGTTATCGGTCGATACCACTTTCTGTCTTCCTTGCTTGTTCCCGATCCACTGTTGTTGAAGGCAAGCTTCGATTTAAACGAAACGGGGAAAAATTCAATTCTTGCTTGCAAGTTTATCAGAATATGAAAACAGGTCTTCAGAAAATGAAATCTGCAGCGCACAAAAATGATCCTAAATCAGCGCTATAAATGCAAAAAGCCCAGCATCAGCCGGGCTTGAATGTCTTATTAAACGCAATGCTTACTGCTCTGCAGTGGCTTCTGCGTTCTGATCCGCTTTGACGATATCCAGCAGCTCAACCTCAAACACCAGGGTAGAGTTTGCCGGAATACTTGGGTTGGCTTGCGAACCGTAAGCCAGCTCTGGCGGGATAACAAACTTGAACTTAGAACCGACCGGCATCAGCTGCACACCTTCAGTCCAGCCCGGAATCACCTGATTAAGCGGGAAAGTGGCCGGTTGATTACGCTTATATGAGCTGTCAAATTCCGTGCCGTCAATCAGTGTACCGCTATAGTGCACTTGCACTGTATCGGTTGCTTTTGGCATCTCGCCGTTACCTTCAGTCTCAACCTGATACAGCAGGCCAGATTCGGTTTTCTTCACGCCTTCTTGTTTTTCGAAATCAGCACGGAAGTCATCACCGGCTTTGGTGTTTTTTTCAGCTTCTTCTTTGGCTTTGCTTGCCATCATGTCAGAGACACGCTGATCCAGATCCTGCAGCGCCTGCTGCGTTTCTTCCTGGCTCATACGGCTGTTACCGGCAAAGACATCGCTCACCCCAGCCAGTACATCTTCTTTTTTCAGATCCAGACCCAGCTCTTTTTGCTGTTCCAGGTTAGCTGACAGATATTGCGCCAGTGAAGCCCCGATAGCATAAGCCGCTTTCTGATCATCAGACTCGAATGCCTTTGCATCTGTCGCAGCCTGCTGCTCAACTGCCACTGGTTCAGCCGTCTCTGCCGGTGCTGACGTTTTCTCATCCTGACAGCCTACCGCCAGCAGAATTGTTGCTGCCAACACAGACATTTTTAGAACTGGTTTCAGAACTGGTTTCATGTATCTCTCCATTTATTCAGAGTCTAAGCTCTTAATTTTACGCAAGGTTCTACACAGCTATGTTAAAACCATGCCATATCAATATACTAATACCAACTATTTTCTTACCGTCATTCACTGCGTCGGACACAAATGCGTCACAGTCGGGACGCAATAGTCTTAAAACGGAAAGTACGATCCATGCGCCAATCATTTTTAGCAGCAACTTTCATTCTGGCACTCTTTACGCTGGCCGGTTGTGATATTTCCGGCCCGGAACGCCAGCGCTGGGATCTGGCCGCTGACGGTGCCACCACATTCAGCCTGAGCCGGGATGGCCGCTTTGCGCTATTTTATTCCGTCCAACAAGGTATCGTGCTCTGGGATCTACAGCAAAACAAAAAGTTAGCTGATTTAGGTTCTCAAGATCCACATCACACAACAGTGACAAACAGCGAGATATCCGACAATCAGCGATTTGCCATTACAGTAACCGCACAAAACTTTGCGGTATGGGATCTGGCCTGGGGTCAGGCACAGGGATTATGGTCTGTCTCTGACGGCATCATACGTGATGCGGCGATCGCCAATGACGGCAAACAGGTACTGCTGGCACTGTCAAACGGCAAAGCGCTGTTCGTCGACTTGGGCAACGGAAGACGACTGGAGTTCCTTGCCCACAGAGAAAAAGTCAATGCCGTCGCCCTCTCCCCCAACGGCCGTTATGCCCTTTCCGGTGGGGATGACAATCTGGCCTACCTCTGGGATACGGACAGCGGCCAGATTCTTTACCGGTTTGAGCACCCGACGCGAGTCAACCAGGTCGCGCTGCAGCGAGACGGCAAGCTGGCTTTCACCGCAGACAACGGTAACCAGGCGTTTCTCTGGGATTTGTCCGACGGCCATAAACAGTCGGCACTGGCCATTCGCCTGAGGCAGCAGAACTTTTCCAGTTCACGTTTTTCTGATGACGGCAGCTTTCTGGCAACAGGTACCCCTTCCAAACGGGTAGAGCTGTGGAACACTTCAACCGGCGAAAGAGAAGCTTACTGGAAAGCCGCTACACAAGAAAACGAGCGTCCGGGGTCGGCGGTGGTGTATGATGTCACCATCACACCAGACGGTGACGTTCGCTCAGGCAGCTCAGCCGGCATCGCCCAGGACTGGTATATCACTGACTGAACACAGTAAACAGCAGCCGACATTGACAATGACAGATATCGAACAAAAGCTACAGACTCAGATTGATGAGCTGGAAATGAAGCAGGCTTTTCAGGAACAGACCATTGAAGAGCTAAATAGTGCATTGACCCAGCAGCAGTTTCTGCTCGACAAACTGCTGGTACAGGTACGCTATTTAGCAGGCAAAGTGCAAGGCTCTCAGGCGTCCAATATCGCCAGTGAAAGTGAAGAGACCCCGCCACCGCATTACTGATGCCGCGCAGAAGGCACTGATGCCGCGCAGAAGGCACTGATGCCGCGCAGAAGGCACTGATAAACTGATGATACAAAAACGGGAAGCCTGAGCTTCCCGTTTTTGTCGTCATGACAAGATGGCTTAGTGGTTGCAGCAACCGCCATCATGGTCGTGATCGTGGTCATGACCGCCTTCCTGATGGATATGGCCGTGAGCAACCTCATCTTCGGTCGCCGCACGAGTAGCAACGATTTCAACGTTGAACGTCAACGTCTGACCCGCCAGCATGTGGTTACCGTCAACCACCACTTCATCACCATCCACTTCGGTCACTTCAACAGGGATAGGACCCTGATCCGTATCCGCCAGGAAGCGCATTCCCACAGTAATTTCATCCACACCCTGGAAGACTTCAGCCGGTACTCGCTGAACCATTTCTTCATGGTGTTCGCCATACGCGTCTTCTGGCGCCACAGTCACTTCGAACTTATCGCCAACTTCACGACCTTCCAGTGCATTTTCCAGACCAACGATCAGGTTGTTATGGCCATGCAGGTAATCAAGCGGCGCCTCAGTGGTTGACTCGTCAACAACGACGCCCTCTTCAGTTTTCACTTGATAAGCCAGGCTTACTACTGTGTCTTTAGCGACTTTCATGTTTACTCCGAATTTGAGCAGGGATTTAATCCGCCATCATACCGGATCTGCCCGCTATGACGCCAATTTTGTTCGTGCCGGCGATTTTACTCCGGCTTGAAAATGCCGATCACCTGTTCTGATGTCGAGCCCGCAACATGTTTGCTGTCTTCAACCGATTTAGGCAGGCGCGTATCGGTATGATGGCAAGCCACACACTCGACTTTCTCTACTTCATTTTCCAGCCACCAGCGAAGGGTGTCTTGCTGCTGGCACGCCGGGCATACCGCCCCGGCGATAAAACGTTTCTTACTCATGGTTCCTTTCCTGCTACTGCCAGGTTCTGTTAATCCGAGGGCCGGTCAGTCCCAGCCATTGTGTCGCTCACGTTCGCCCCGCATTTCCCGATCGAAGATCTCTTCCAGCTCTTTACGGGCTTCTCTGGCCCGGGTGGCTAAGTGGACATCTTCCGAATGCTGGGGTAACAAGTCCCGCAAGGCGGTGGTATCTAATTTGCGAAAATGTGCTTCTGCCCGTTTGGCTTTGTAGGGGTGCATACCCAGTGCAACCAGAGCCTGGCGCCCCAGATCCAGCGCGCCGGCAAAGGTCTCACGAGAAAACCTGTCCACCCCGTGGCTGAGCAACTGATGCGCTTCCACCCGGCTGCGGGCGCGTGCCAGTATTTTCAGGCGCGGGAAATGTTGCTGACAAAGGACAACCACCTGCATCACCTCTTCCGGATTGTCGGTACAGATAATGATAGCTTCTGCTTTTTCTGCGCCGGCCGCACGCAGTAAATCGAGCTGGCTGGCATCGCCATAATACACCTTATAGCCAAACTTACGCAGGAACTGAATCTGACTTGGATCCCGTTCTAATATAGTGACCCGGATTTTATTGGCAAACAGCAGCCTGCCGACGACCTGACCAAAACGGCCAAACCCGGTAATGATCACCCTGGGTTCGCGATCGATCACATCGGATTCTGGTTCATCACTGGCTTCAGCCTTAAAAGTACGTATGAACCATTTATCCTGCAAACGTAAGATCAAAGGCGTGGTCATCATAGACAGACTCACCACCACCAGTAAGAAACTGCTCAAATCCGCCTCTAACAACCCTTCGCTGCGTGCAGCAGTAAAGAGTACAAAAGCAAATTCACCGCCCTGACTGAGAATGGCCGCCATCTGGCTGCGCGACTTGGCCTGAATACCGAACAAGCGAGCCAGCAGATACAGGATTAAACCCTTAACCGTCACCAAAGCCACCACAGCCGCGAGAATTTGTAACGGGTATTCCAGCAGCAGGCCGAGATTGACCGCCATACCAACTGAGATAAAGAACAACCCGAGCAGCAGTCCTTTAAACGGCTCGATGGCGATTTCAAGCTCATGGCGGTATTCGCTTTCCGCCAGCAGCACCCCGGCCAGAAAGGTGCCAAGAGCCATAGACAGGCCGAGGATTTCCATGCCCAGTGCAATACCTATCACCAGCAGCAAAGCCGTGACGGTAAAGAGCTCACGCACCCCGGACATCACGACCCAGCGAAACAACGGTCGCAGGAGAAAATGGCCGCCGACCAGCAACACGGCTATGCCTGCCACCATGGCGGCCAAATCCAGCCAGGTGCCGCCATCGCTGCCTGCCAGCAGAGGCAACACCGCCAGCATAGGGATCACGGCGATATCCTGAAACAACAGCACAGCAAAGCCGGATTGCCCGGTTTGCGAGCCGCCTATGCCCTGCTCTTCAATGATCCGCAGTGCTATCGCGGTGGAAGATAACGCCAGCCCCATACCTATAACCAGAGCTACCCGCCAATCCACCGCTCCGACGAATTGCCCGCACAAGAGCACCAGAGAGGCAATCACTAAACTGGTCAGTACCACCTGACTGCCGCCTAAGCCCAAAATGGGTTGTCGCATCTGCCAGAGTTTGCTGGGGTTCAGTTCCAGTCCAATCAGAAACAGCAGCAGAACGACCCCGAACTCGGAAAAATGCAGCACTTCCTCCACATCATTGATCAGCCCCAGCCCCCAGGGACCAATGCCGATCCCGGCCAGCAGATAGCCCAAAACCGACCCCAGCCCGAGGCGCTGGGCAACAGGCACAGCCACAACGGCCGCCGCCAGAAACACCACACCGGCACTCAATACATCAGACGCCATAACGCTTCTCCCTGTCGGCCCCTGTCTCAGCCAATGGTGAGAGCAGCCACTCCCGGTACAACTGCGCATGTTCGCGCCGTTCAGCATCCGGCACCCGTCGTGCCCAGTGCAGCACCAGCGGCGGTATCCAGTGCATCTGGCACAGCTCGGCAGTGAGTTCAAACGGTTTCAGGATGTCGCCCACACTGCTGCGGTTATAACCATCCGGCGTGTAGGCTTCGGCTGCCCCGCCCGTAGTGATCACTGAACGCCAGTATTTGCCCTTGGTGGCCTTGCCATCCCCGTGGGCGAACCCTTTGCTGAGCACCACATCAATCCATTCCTTGAGCAGCGAAGGGCATGAGTACATATAAAGAGGGTGCTGAAAAACCAAAACATCATGCTGAGCCAGCAAGGCACGTTCATAAGTGATATCGATGAAAAAATCCGGGTACTTGCCGTACAGATCGTGAAATGTCACATGAGACAGGTTAGCCACTGTCGATAGCATGGCTTTATTGGCAACAGACGCATCGGGGTCCGGATGCGCGTAAATCAGCAGAATGCGTGGTGGGGCGTGCTCCATAGGCCTGGTCCTCATTTCCCTGAGTAACATCATGAGCATTAACGGGATGTCCCGGCTCTTGAAACATCATACCGAATTCTGACGCCAAAAGATCGCTTAATTCCTGAGATTTCAACAGCAAAATAATGCGCTGCCCGTTCCCGGGTCTTCGGCCTTGTTCGCAGTTAACCGAGGTTTAGTATAGACTGCCGCACCAGAAACCTATTTGTTGTGGAGCGGCAACAGCCGGTAGTAACAGGCGATGATCACTTTTTCTGATATTCAATTACTCAGGGGCGGAAATGTCCTTTTAGATCAGGCAACTGCCACTATTCATCCTGGCGATAAAGTCGGGCTGGTGGGCAAGAATGGCTGTGGCAAATCCACCCTGTTTTCGCTGATCAAAAACGAGCTGACCGTCGATGCCGGACAACATTCTGTTCCATCGCACTGGGAACTGGCCTGGGTAGCACAGGAAACACCGGCTTTAGAACGCACCGCACTGGATTATGTGATTGACGGTGACCGGGAATACCGCCAGCTGGAGCAGGCACTGCAGGCGGCAGAACAGGCCGATGACGGCAACAAAGTAGCCCTGCTGCACGACAAGCTCGACGCCATTGGCGGTTACAGCATCAAAGCCCGGGCATCCGAGCTGCTCGATGGCCTGGGCTTTTCGCAAGCCCAGATGGAGTGGAACCTGACGCAGTTTTCCGGTGGCTGGCGGATGCGCCTTAATCTTGCCCAGGCTCTGCTGTGCCGTTCCGATTTACTGCTGCTTGATGAGCCGACTAACCACCTGGATCTGGATGCCGTGCTGTGGCTGGAAAAATGGCTGCAGAATTACCGGGGCACCCTGGTATTGATTTCGCACGACCGCGATTTTCTCGATCCTGTGGTCGGGCGCATTATTCATGTCGAAAACCAGCGTCTGAACGAATACACAGGCAACTACTCATCGTTTGAAAACCAGCGGGCGGAAAAACTGGTTCTGCAACAGTCGATGTATCAGAAGCAGCAAAAGCAAATGTCGCACATGCAGTCCTATATCGATCGCTTCCGCTATAAAGCCAGCAAGGCCCGGCAGGCACAAAGCCGGATCAAGGCGCTGGAGCGGCTGGAAAAAGTGCTGCCGGCCCAGTTCGACAACCCGTTCAACTTTGAATTCCGCGAGCCGGACTCGCTGCCTAACCCGATTATGATGATGGATCAGGTCGCGGCCGGTTATAGTGACACCCCCATTCTGGATAAGATCCGCCTTAATCTGGTACCGGGCAGCCGGATTGGTCTGCTGGGCCGTAACGGTGCCGGTAAATCCACCCTGATCAAATTACTCTCAGGTGAACTGGCGGTACAGGCCGGCGAGCTGACGTACTCGCAAGGGGTGAAAATTGGTTATTTTGCCCAGCACCAGCTGGAAACCCTGCGTCTGGATGAAACCCCGCTCCAGCACATGAACCGCCTGGCCCCTGAGGCAACAGAACAGCAACTGCGCGACTACCTCGGCAGTTTTGGCTTCAAAGGCGACAAGGCACTGGATCTGGTCGGCCCCTTTTCAGGGGGAGAAAAAGCCCGCCTGGTACTGGCACTGATCGTGTGGCAACGCCCGAACCTGCTGCTGCTTGATGAACCGACCAACCACCTGGATCTCGACATGCGCCAGGCGCTGACGCTGGCCCTGCAGTCCTTTGAAGGGGCGATGGTCATCGTCAGCCACGACCGCTATCTGCTGCGCGCGACCACAGACGATTTGTATCTGGTGCATGACAGAAAAGTCGAACCGTTCGACGGCGATCTCAATGATTACCACAAGTGGCTGGCAGAGCAGCAGCGCAGTGAGCGCCGCGAGCAGCAAGCCAGTAAGCCGGACACCGCCAGCAAAGACAACAGTGCCGCTTCACGCAAAGAGCTGAAACGCCTGGAAGCTGAGTTCCGCAAACAAACCGCACCACTGCGCAAGCAGGTTGACAAACTGGAAGCGAAGATGGAAAAGCTCAGCCAGTCACTGGCGACAGCGGAAGCCGCCTTGTCTGATGCCAGCATCTATGAAGCGGACAACAAAGCGCGACTGAACCAGACCTTGCTTGACCAGAGTCAGGCCAAAGCTGCACTGGAAGAGGTTGAGATGGAATGGATGGAACTGCATGAGCAGTTGGAAAGTATGGAACAGGAATTCAATGTCAAATTCTGAACACACCACACGTCAGCCTTTTCAGCCTGATCAGTTCTGGCGTTTCTGTCTGCAGCACTACAGCCTGGGCGGCGTCAGTCAGGCCTGCCTGCAACTTCAGGACGATTTCCGTGGCAACGTTAATCTGGCCCTGTTACTGCTCTGGCTCGACAGCCAGCAGTACTCATTGTCAGAGACAGAAATCCGCCAGCTGGATAAAGCACTGGCCGCGAGCGACAGCCAGCTCAAAGCCTACCGCCAGTTGCGCCGCGCGCTGAAACCTCAGCTGGATCAGCCTGGTTATCAGCAGATGCTGGACTTTGAGCTGCTGCTGGAACAAAGCCAGCAACAGGATCTGATTCGCTGTCTGAACCATCAGGCGCAGCAGGCCAGAGCCGCGTTGCCGCCGCCAGCCGACAACCTGGGCCAGTACTGCCAGCATCTGAATGCCGCCAGCCTGACAGCAGCGATTCGCGGCTGACCACCGTGGTGAAAGCAGTATGATCAAGGCAGCCCGGCTGCCTTACCATATCATCACCACACAACCTGCGGTCAGCGCTCCCATCACCAGATTGAATATCCGTCTGGCTTTCGGCTGGTTCAGCCAGCGGCCAATCATGGTGCCAAATCCGGCCCAGAGTGAGACGCAGGGAAAGCCCACCACAAAGAAAATCAGGGCGACCGCCGCCGCTGACAGCCAGTACCCATCCCCGTTCATGGTAAAGGTACTGATCGCGGTCACCGACATCATCCAGGCTTTAGGGTTAACATACTGGAACAGAGCCGCCGCGAGAAAAGGCATAGGTCTGGCGTCATTGCCTTCAGCCTGAACCCTGCCCCCGGAAGAGGCAATCTTCCAGGCCAGATACAGCAAATAGCCACTGCCCAGCCAGCGCAGGGCTTCATGCAGCACAGGGTATCGCACAAAAAGCACCCCCAGCCCAGCCGCTACCAGCAGAATCATACTCACCAGCCCCCCGCCAATGCCCAGCATGTGCGGCACAGTGCGCCAGTAACCAAAATTAGCCCCTGAGGCCGTCACCATCATATTGTTCGGCCCGGGTGTCCCGGTCATAGTGGCCGCAAATGCGGCCAGAGACATCAAAAATTGCCATTCCAGGTTCATCTGCCACTCCGTGATTCACGCCTTATTGTACCGATACAATTCCAACTTTCACTTGCTTTAACCACGCCAAAGCGGTCAAAATGCAGACTACCAAGGGTGTAATTTGCGATCAAAGGATTTATTGTCACCATGACAATCGAGATCATTCAGCAAGATTTCTTCGAAAGGTGTGACGATGGGCTGCCAAAATACCGTCGCCTGGCCGAAACCATGGCACATCTGATTGAATCCGGCCTGCTGACAGCTGGCAGCAAGCTGCCGACGCACAGAGCCATGGCCGATAAACTGCAGGTGACGGTCGGGACCATTACCCGCGCCTATGCCGAAGCCGAACGCCGGGGGCTGGTGGAAGCCAGGGTGGGAGCCGGCACTTATGTCTGCCAGAGTAACCGTCCGGGCTGGGTATTCAGTTACCCCTCTCAGGCACCCGATGAGTGCAATTTTGGCTATAACATCCCGCCTTATCTCGACAGATCAGCGCCGCTGGCACAGGCCATGCAGACACTCGCACAGCAAGCGGATCAGCTCAACCACCTGATGCTGTATCAGGATCCGCAAGGGTTGAGCGAACACAGAGACGTGATTTGCCACTGGCTCAACCGCCATGGCATTCTGCTCGACCCGGCGCGTATGCATTTCACCTCCGGCGCGCAGCATGCCATTCAGCTGGTGCTGTCTGTGTTCTGCCGCAGCGGCGATACTCTGCTGACCGAGCAAGTGGTCTATCCCGGCTTTCTCGGGCTGGCCCGTCAGATGCAGCTTAATGTCAAAGCGGTGGAAATGGATCAGCAAGGCCTGATACCCGAGAGTCTGGATACCGCCTGTCGCCTGTATCAGCCGCGGATGCTTTACTGCACGCCTACCCTGCAAAATCCGACAACGGCAGTCATGAGCCGGGAAAGGCGCGAAGCGATTCTGGCGGTGTGCCGCCGCCATCAAGTACTGGTGATTGAAGATGATGTCAATGGCCTGCTGCCTGTCGACGCCCCGCCGCCGATGGTCAACCTCGACAGTGAGCAGGTGATCCACTTCGGCAGCCTGTCTAAATGCCTCGCCCCTGGTTTACGACTGGGTTATATCCAGGTGCCGGGCAAACATCAGGACAGACTGAACACGGCGCTGCACCATCACTGCCTGATGATCAGCCCGCTGCTCAGTGCTCTGGCCTGCGAGCTGATCCACCGGGGCGATGCCGATCGGCTGCTGACCGCGATCCGGGAAGACATAGCCCAGCGAAAATTGTTGCTCGACCGCTATCTGCACTCTTATCACATTCAGCATCACGCGCAGAGCTTCCATGCCTGGCTCACCTTGCCGGATAACTGGCGGTTGAGTGATTTTGTCGCCGCAGCGCAAGCCAGAGAGGTGATAGTCAAATCGGCTGAGCTGTTTACGCCGCCGGGCAGCACCATACCCCAGGCTGTGCGTCTGGCCATCAGCGCGCCGCACAATCATGATAAACTGGAACAAGGTCTGGCAATCCTTGCTGAGCTGCTGGCTCAGGAGCCATACCCTGATTTTCCGCTGTGAGAGAGAAACTGATGCATCATTTTGAGCCCGCCGCTGGCCTGCGTAACGCCCATATACAAACCATTCTGCCGCGGATTATCCGTCGTCAGGCCCGGTTCGAGCCGCTGACAGAGCGGATTCAGACCCCGGATGATGATTTTCTCGATCTGGTCTGGACCGGCACACCGTCTCACCATCCGGCGCACAAGCCTGTCATGATCCTCTTTCACGGCCTGGAAGGCAGTTTTCGCAGCCCTTACGCCCACAGCCTGCTGTTTGCCGCCAAACAGCAGGGATGGCTGGGGGTGATGATGCATTTTCGCGGCTGCAGCGGCGAAATTAACCGTCAGGCGAGAAGCTATCATTCGGGGGAAACCTCAGACGCCACCTTTTTTATCCGCCTCCTGCGTGAGCGCTTTCCCCACAATCCCCTGCTGGCAGTCGGTGTCTCGCTGGGCGGGAACATGCTGGTCAATTATCTTGCCGAAACCGGCGCCGCGTCGGAACTCACTGCCGCTCAGGTCATCTCACCGCCCTTGGATCTGGCGGCCTGCTCTGACCGGATACAGCAAGGGTTTTCGCGTGTCTATCAGCGCTACCTGCTGGGCTCTATGAAAAAAAATGTGCTGAAAAAAATGGCGTCATTACCGGATACTCTGCCATTTCAGGCCGATCAGATTACATCGCTACGCTCGCTGCGCCAGTTTGACGATGCCGTCACCGCACCTTTGCATGGTTTCAGCAATGCCGAGGATTACTACCTGCGCTGCAGCGGACTGGGCAAACTGGCCCTGGTCACGACGCCGTTGCGGGTGATTCATGCCGCCGACGATCCCTTTATGACCAAGGCCGTGATACCCAGACAACCGCTGCCGCCGCACATTGACTATCACCTGACCCGGCATGGCGGCCACGTAGGATTTATCAGCGGCAGTTGGCGGGCGCCGAGCTTCTGGCTGGATCACACAGTGCCGGCCTGGTTCAGGGACAAACTGGGGGCATAACAAAACAACGCCTGCAAGCAGGCGTTGTTTTGTCAGTATTAACCTATCTTACCTGTGTCAATTAACTGCTGGATGAGTGGCCGCATGATCAGCTCCATCGCAAAGCTCATTTTACCGCCCGGCACCACCAGGGTATTGTGGCGCGACATAAACGATCCCTGAATCATCGCCAGCAGATACGGAAAATCCACGTTTTTGATGCCGCGAAAACGGATCACCACAAAACTCTCGTCCAGACTGGGGATCGCTTTGGCACTGACAGGGTTCGAAGTATCCACCGTCGGCACACGCTGAAAGTTGATATGGGTACGGGAGAACTGTGGCGTGATGTAATTCAGGTAATCATCCATCGAGCGAACAATGGACTCCATCACCGCCTCGCGGGAATGGCCGCGATCCCGGGTATCACGGACGATTTTCTGAATCCACTCCAGGTTAACAATAGGCACCATGCCAATCAGCAGATCCACATGCTGTGCCACGTTGACATCACCGTCCACCACACCGCCATGAAGCCCTTCATAAAACAGCAGGTCGGTATTTTCCGGCAAATCCTGCCAGGGGGTGAATGTGCCCGGCATCTGGTTATACGGCACGGCCTCGTCAAAGGTGTGCAGGTAACGGCGAAACTTGCCGCTGCCGTCTTCGCCATACTGGCGGAAAAAGTTGCCCAACTGAGCAAAGTCGTTGGCCTGCGGGCCAAAATAACTGATATGACGGCCTTGCTCTTTGGCTTTACGGATCTCCACATCCATTTCAGGACGGGTGAACCGGTGGAAACTGTCCCCTTCCAGCCAGGCCGCATGAATGTTCAACATGTTAAACATTTTACGGAAGGCTTCTGAGGTGGTGGACGTTCCTGCTCCGGAGGAACCTGTTACTGCAATGATCGGGTGTTTTGCAGACATGACATACCTTGTCGTTAATCCTAACGGAATCAGTTAGTAACAGGGCCAGAGAAAGCAGTCAAGTTTCACGGGCCCGTTCATCGGCGTCAGCTTCCGTTTTCTGCTGCCGCTTTTCATTATGGCAGCTTTATTCTGCGCTCAGTGAACGGCGCAGTTTAATATCAACCGTCTCATGGAGTTCAGAGAACATAATCACGGCCTCGCCGCTGTCCAGTTGCTGTCTGACTCTGGCGACTTTCTGCTCCAGACTCAGCTCGCGTTCGCCATAGTCCGTGCCTTCGCGCAGAACAAAGTGTTCTATCAAATTATCGAGTGTCTCGGGATCCAATTCTTGCCAGGGGATGATCATACTACTCACCGAAAAATAAGGGGGAAAACCGGCACGGCTTTCCCGAAACACCATTAAGCGGCGACGATTTCATAAGAATGTGTCAGCGTGACACCTTTGCCCAGCATCAGGCACACAGAGCAATATTTTTCCAGCGAATCACCGACCGCTTTGGCCACCAGCGCTTCATCAAGATCATGGCCTGTCACCACGAAATGCAGATTGACCGAGGTAAAATAACGCGGTGCCTGCTCGCGGCGCTCTGAGGTCATGTTTGCTTCGCAGGCCGTGATGGCCTGGCCGGCACTTTTCAGGCCGTCGACCACATCGACGGAGCTGCAACCGCCCGCTGCCATCAGCACCAGTTCCATCGGACTCGGTGCCGTATTGCCGCCGTTGCCGTCCATGACCACACTGTGGCCCGAGTTTGACTGGCCGACAAAAGTCAAACCTTCTACCCATTTAACACGTGATTGCATGCGATGCTCCTTACTACTCAAACCCGCATTTAAAAACTAAGTCACAACTGTGTGATCATGTGCACAGTAAAGCGTCCAAAATGTGCATTTATCGTCACCCAATATCAAGCAATGCGTGTCGAAAAAAGTTAAACTCTTGGACTGAATGTTCACATGCGCTTGCAGCCCAGCCGTTGACTGAATATCCTAGTTGGCAAACAATGATATTGTTATACCCAACCCCAATTCAAGGAATGACGTTGTTGGGCAACACACTGCAGAGGAAGTTAGTAATATGGTTCCAGGTAAACCGCAAACAGATCCAACCTTGGAGTGGTTCCTTTCTCATTGCCACATTCATAAGTACCCTTCAAAGAGTACACTGATCCATGCTGGCGAGAAAGCAGAGACCCTCTACTACATCGTTAAAGGCTCCGTTGCCGTTCTTATCAAGGACGAAGAAGGCAAAGAGATGATTCTGTCCTACCTCAACCAGGGCGACTTCATCGGTGAGCTTGGCCTGTTTGAAGAAGGCCAGGAGCGTACTGCCTGGGTTCGTGCAAAAACACCATGTGAAGTGGCAGAGATTTCCTTTAAGAAATTCCGTCAGCTGATCCAGGTCAACCCGGATATTCTGATGCGACTGTCTGCTCAGATGGCTCGCCGTCTGCAAGTCACCAGCCAGAAAGTTGGCGACCTGGCGTTCCTGGATGTTACCGGTCGTATTGCCCAGACACTGCTGAATCTGGCCAAACAACCTGATGCCATGACCCACCCGGACGGCATGCAGATCAAAATCACCCGTCAGGAAATCGGCCAGATCGTAGGCTGTTCCCGTGAAACCGTTGGCCGCATCCTCAAGATGCTGGAAGAGCAGAACCTGATTTCTGCCCACGGCAAAACCATAGTGGTTTACGGCACTCGCTGATCACTCAGCTGTGATGCAGCCAATGTGAGTATAAGAAAAGCCGCCAGTGCGGCTTTTCTTGCATTTGCACACCCTCCCCCGGCTTTGCATCGTGTTCCTCTAGTCACCTCACAGTTTTTCAGTTGCCTTCCTCATTCCTATTGCTACATTTGGCATATCAGTTTTATGTGGATGCAGCGATATGGATATCGAACGTTTTGCCCCGAATGCGCAGCACAGCCAGGTGCCAACCCGCCCTGTGGTCACTATGGGCCGCTTCCTCACAGCATCAGTGGAAATGACAGGGTTTCAGTCACCCCGTCAGTTACTGGAACAGGAAGCCGGTCTGCACGCCGGGATCCTGAGTCGTGACAACGATGCCTGGGTGCTGCCTTTGGATCAGCAGCACTGACACCAACAGCCTGACCTAAAAAAACAGCGACCAAAGGCCGCTGTTTAAGGTGTTTTTCAGTCAGGCTGAATCACATATTGGTACTTTCGAAGATTTTGTCGGCTGACGCTTCGACAAAGCCCGGATAGAGTTCCCCGTCTGCCTGATGGTAGCGCTTGGCGAACTCATAAAAACCACCGGGAATTGTGCGAACACCGTCGGTGAAGGACACATCAACACGGTCAGCCATAGTGGATGACTGCTCCAGCATCACTGCCGGATTGCCTTTCACTTCGCCGCCGGCTTCATTAATGCTGAACCCGTTGTGGCGCAGCAAGCTGTTAACCGCCGCCACTTCCGTGAACTGCTCCAGCTGATTGACGCTTACCGTAAAGTGATTGGCGCCGTAACCGTGAGCGGCCACCCAGCCGGCATACTCGCTTTCCGCGGCCAGCATTTCATAGGTCGCAAAATCCAGCTCCCACAAACGGCCGTTATAGAGGAAAGACGCATCATCCATTGCACCGTCAGGGATCTGCTTTACCAGCGCACGCACCGTGTTCTGCAGTTGTGCAGAGCACTGACCAACCAGCAGTTCACTGATAAACACTTTCGGGGCAGCCGGATTCGGGTGCTCGAAGTGCTCCGCGTACAGTTTCTTCTGCTCGAAATGGTAGGTGCCGCACGGCTTGTAGCCAATGGCGATAAAAGGTGCAGCCAGAACATCCAGACTGACACCAGGCAGATTAAAGGTACGCAACGCAATATGATCATTCTGCAGAGGCTCTTCCTCTGTCAGCAGATCGTGTACCTGCGCCGCCGACGGACAAAGACGGGTAGTAAAGTCCTGCCACAGGGCATCAAACAATTTTTCCACTCTTTCCATGATGCGGTTCCCCTTCGAAAATACGGGTTAAGTATGAATTACAGTTGGATCCCTGGAGACAGCTGTGCCGGCAATTCGGTTGCCTCACCTTCCATAGATGCCATTGGGTATGCACAGTAATCCGCAGCGTAGTAAGCACTCGGACGCAAATTACCCGAGGCACCCGGACCACCGAACGGCGCATCGCCGCTGGCACCGGTCAACTGGCGGTTACGGTTGACGACGCCCGCACGGATATGATCGATAAAGTATTCCCACTCACTGTCGTCAGTAGAAACCAGACCGGCTGACAAGCCGTAACGGGTATTGTTCGCCATCTCGACCGCCTGAGGCAGTTCCTGATAACGCGCCACCTGCAGCAGCGGCCCGAAGTATTCTTCATCCGGCAGTTCGGCTATCTTGCTGACTTCAATGATGCCCGGAGTCACTATGGCGCCCTGGCCGCGATCGGCTTTCAGCAGCGGCTCGCCGCCCATAGCAATCAGACGCTCCTGGGCTGCCACGATATTATCGGCAGCCAGAGTCGAAATTTGCGGGCCCATGAAAGGTTGCGGCTCGGCAAACGGACCGTCCACCTTAATGGCTTTGGCCGCTTCGACCAGCGCCGTAACCAGTGCATCACCTTCTGCCCCTTCAGGGACATAGAGGCGACGGGCACAGGTACAACGCTGTCCGGCACTGATGAAAGCCGACTGGATAATGGTGTACACAGTAGACTTCAGATCACCGTACGCCTTGGAGATAACCATAGGGTTGTTGCCGCCCATCTCCAGCGCCAGCATTTTACCCGGCTGGCCGGCAAACTGACGGTGCAGGATATGACCTGTATTGGCGCTGCCGGTAAACAGCAGACCGTCAATACCGGCAGACTGTGCCAGGGCTTCACCGGTTGCACGTGCACCCTGAACCAGATTAAGCACACCGGCTGGCAGACCCGCCTGCTCCCATAATCTGATGGTTTCTTCCGCCACTTTTGGCGTCAGATCAGAAGGCTTAAACACCACGGTGTTCCCCGCCAGCAGCGCAGGTACAATATGTCCATTTGGCAGGTGGCCGGGGAAATTATACGGACCGAATACCGCCATCACGCCCAGCGGACGGTGACGCAGTACGGCTTTGGTGCCAGCCACGTCTTTTTCACGCTCACCGGTACGCTCATTGTAAGCACGCAGAGAAATCGCAATCTTACCCACCATGGCACCGGCTTCAGTGCGCGTTTCCCACAGCGGTTTGCCGGTTTCTTCGGCGATAGTGCGGGCAATGTGCTCGCTGTTGTCTTTGACCAGGGCAGCGAAGCACTCAACGATAGCCTGACGCTCTTCCAGGCGGGTATGACGCCAGGTAACCAGTGCCTGACGTGCGCTGGCCACAGCCTGCTCAACCTGCTCGGTTGTGGCACTCTTACCTTCCCAGATCACTTCACCGCTGAATGGGTTCAGCGACTGCATCGCTTCGCCCTGACCGGCTTGCCAGTTGCCTGCAATCCATTGTGTCATTTTGTATTCCACCCTAGTTATTGAGCAATCAGGCGAACCTGATCCCCGTTTTTCACTTCTAACACCTTGGCCATTTCCGGAGAAATGATGGCCAGATTACGTTCACCATCCAGTGCCGCTTTACCTACCGTTGCACGGAAACCGGCAAAACGGGTATTACTGATGATGTAATTATGCGAGCTGTGATGTTCGCCGATCTCAACCGTACAGCGCTGAGATGCACGGACCGACTCAATATGGCGAAGATCGCACTCCACCGTGGGGCCGGCATCAAAAATATCGACATAGCCACGGTTGACGAAACCTTCCGCTTCCAGCAATTTTAGCGCCGGGCGCGTATTGTCGTGCACCTGTCCAATCACGGCCTGGGCCTCTTTGCTCAGCAGGTTGACGTAAATGGGCAATTTCGGCATCAGATCGGCAATAAATTCTTTCTTGCCGATACCTGTCAGGTAATCGGCTTCGACGAAATCAATCGAGAAAAAGTGCTCTTTCAGCCATTCCCAGAACGGGGAATTTCCCTGCTCATCTGATACACCGCGCATTTCGGCAATCACAGTGTCAGAAAAACGGTGGCTGTGCTCGGCCAGCATAAGGAAACGGCACTTGGACAGCAGCTTTCCGTTCAGTCCCTGACGCCACTGAGGGCGCAGGAATAAGGTGCACAGTTCACTCACACCCGTGTAGTCATTACCGAACGTCAGTACCTTCAGCACTTTGTGCACATCCAGATGATGTGAATTATGGACCAGGGTGCTGAGGTGATAAGTATAGAATGGGTTATCCAGTCCGACTGCCGCTTCCAGGGCGGTCGTACCAGCAATTTCGCCTGTCTCAGTGTCTTCCGCCACCATGAGGTAGCCTTCCGGACCCGGTGCAGTGACGTCTTTATTAAAGCTTTCCACTGAATGCGCGATCCGATTGCTGAGGATCTCCTCATTAACCGGCAATGATGTGAAGCCGTGACCTGATTCGTCGGCGCACATCATCAGTGCAGGTAAATCAGCTTTTGTAATTGGACGTATAACCAGCATCGAACTCCCTCCTGATGCAGGTAGCAACACAGGTTGCTAACTCTGAATATCTGTAATTTCTTTCTCTTCTAAAAACTACCCCGGGCGACACCCGGGGCAGCAAGCAGGGCAAGCTATTGTGCCTGCCCTTGTCTTATTATTGGTTGTAAAGCTTGGCGATGGCACGTTCCAGACGGGCCAGACCTTCTTCGACATCCGATTTTTCAATCACCAGAGAAGGCGTGAAACGCACGACATTGGTACCGGCTACCAGCACCATCAGACCTTCTTCACCAGCAGCCAGTAGCACATCACGTGCACGGCCCTGCCACTCAGCATTCAGTGCAGCGCCCAGCAACAGGCCTTTACCGCGTACTTCAGCGAAGATAGGGTACTGAGCATTGATTTTCTCAATCCCGTCGCGGAACCATTGCTCACGCTCTTTAACACCGGCCAGTACTTCCGGCTTGCTGACTTCGTCAACCACAGCTTCTGCCACGGCACAGGCCAGCGGGTTACCGCCGTAAGTCGAACCGTGAGTACCGATTTTCAGGTGCTGTGCCAGCTCAGTGGTGGTCAGCATGGCACCAATCGGGAAGCCGCCACCCAGCGATTTCGCTGTGCTCAGGATGTCAGGCGTCACGCCCAGACCCTGATACGCATAGAATTCACCGGTACGGCCGTTACCTGTTTGTACTTCATCGAAAACCAGCAGCGCGTTGTGCTTGTCACACAACTCACGCACACCCTGGATAAATTCCTGAGTCGGAGAGACGATACCGCCTTCGCCTTGCAGCGGCTCCATCATGACAGCACAGGTGCGGTCAGAGATGTGTGCTGCCAGCGCGTCCAGATCGTTGTAAGGCAGGTGTGTGACCGCCTGAGGCTTAGGACCGAAACCGTCAGAGTATGCCGCCTGGCCACCTACGGTCACAGTGAAAAAAGTACGGCCGTGGAAACCTTGTTTAAAGGCGATGATTTCATCTTTTTCCGGACCGAATTTGTCGGCGGCATAACGGCGCGCCAGTTTCAGTGCAGCTTCGTTCGCTTCAGCACCAGAGTTGGCAAAGAAGACTTTCTCGGCAAAGCTGACTTCCGTCAGTTTTTTCGCCAGGCGCAGTGCCGGCTCATTGGTCATGACGTTGCTCAGGTGCCAAATTTTCTCACCCTGCTCTTTCAGTGCTGACACCATAGCCGGGTGGCAATGGCCCAAGCAGCTCACCGCGATACCACCGGCGAAATCGATGTACTCACGATCATCCTGGTCCCACACACGGGCACCTTTACCTTTCACCGGGATGATTTGCATTGGGGCATAACAAGGTACCATGACCTCATCAAAGGTTTGACGTCCTACTTTTTGATCCGTCGCCATTATACTTTCCTTCTGTGTATATCGCTTTGCGCATAGTATTTACATAATTTTAACCGATTCCAATAGCAGAAAATGTTTTTCCTTTGCGGAAAGTGCGTCATATAACTGCGATGGATACATATTTATGCGCGAGTAAGGAAAACTTATTAAGACGATTTTAAGGAAAGGTGTTTTTCCCTGTAGGAATCAATGCCCCTGTTCATGATTTGGCCAAATGCATAAGCTTGCGACAAAGGCCGGATGAATATTTTTCAGTCAATGTTAAGAAAAGTGATGCAGATCGCGCTTGTGAGACAGCCAAAATCGCTAAAAACACCCATTAGAAAGACTAATGGCTCATTAGCCAAGCCACATTTGACAAGGCCTGGCAGCGAAAAAAGAGAAAGAAAGGGGCAGATAACAAGAGAGGTAAAAGCCGGTTTCAGCGACGCAGAAAATTAGCCAGCAGCTGATGACCCTGCTCAGTAAGAATACTTTCCGGGTGGAACTGAACACCTTCCAGCGGCAAAGTGCGATGGCTGATGCCCATAATCTCATCCGGCTTGCCGTCTTTTTCTGTCCATGCCGTGACTTCGAAACAGTCAGGTAAGCTATCGGCCTGCACCACCAGCGAGTGATAACGGGTCACCGTCAGGGGATTATTCAGACCGCAAAACACACTGTGGTTATTGTGTCGCACCGGGGAGGTTTTGCCGTGCATAACCTGCCGGGCGCGCACGACTTTGGCGCCAAAGACCTGCGCCATCGACTGATGTCCCAGGCAGACTCCCAGGATCGGCAGTTTGCCAGCAAAATGAGCAATCGCCGCCAGGGAAATACCGGCATCATCCGGGGTACACGGGCCAGGGGAGATCACCAGATGGGACGGCGCCAGCGCAGCAATCCCCGCCAGATCTATCTCATCATTACGGACCACCTTCACCTCAGCACCCAGCTCACAGAAATACTGGTACAGGTTGTAGGTAAAAGAGTCGTAATTATCAATGATCAACAGCATAAGTCTCCCTGCCCTGGCAAAATCGGCGCCCTATTTTGCAACAGGGAGGGAGAAAGGCAAGCAGGATTGCCTCCTGCCGGCCTTTTTAGCGCCAAAAGCGCAGGATCAGTGCTTCATCTGACAGCTGTCACCGTTATACACAGCTTTCAGGCGGCCGGTTAAGCGCAGCGGCGCGTAGCTGCAAGGCACTTCGAACACCCCGTAAGCCAGCAGGCTCAGGCTCACCTGATCGCCGGCAGCAATGCCGACATGGTTTAAGAACACATTGTCCTCCCGGTAGCGACGCTGCTTGCCCGGCATCAGCCATGTTTGTGTACTGTCCCAGTACCAGCGATTGAATACCGGATAAACGGGATGGGCACTCTTGTTTTTGAACGTCAGCTGAAACCGGCGCGGATCAGGCTGTGCATAGCGCAGGCTGACCACCACAGGATCATGGTCTGAGGCAGAAAAGGGCCCGGCCGATTTCACCAGATCCCCTGTGTGCTTATCTGAGTACTCAAACAAACTACTTTCGACCGAATTGATGTGCCACTCTTCAATACCCGCCACTTTCCCGGCCAGCGACAGGTTAGCCAGTGCGTGATCCAAACTGCCCAGCTCTCCCTCATAGCTGTAGGAATAAGCCGGCACGTCGTGGCCTTTGTCGGCCAGATTCACCAGGCCCAGCCCTTTGCCTGCTTCCACACCGTGCTCATGCAGCACTTTACCGGCTACCGAAGTGCCGGAAGCCGACAGTATCTTGCGCTCTGCACTGGCCGGATCATAGTCAGTCAGAATGCGGATAGGATCTTCCTTGGCGTACGCATTCATATCACCCAGCACCAGCAGATCACCCTCGATATTTTTCAGTGTCTCAGCCAGTACCATAGCGGCAGAGACCCGGAACGCATTACAGTGGCCCTGTAAATCAGCCGGATCGCTGTCAAATTCACCCCTGACCCAATCTTCGTAGCAACCTGAGCCTTTGGATTTCAGGTGATTCACCACCACGGTCAATGGCTGCGCGTCCGCCGCGCCTTGCACCGCGAAAGTCTGCATCAGGCTGTCACGCTGGTACTTATCCAGCTGTTTCGTCTCGCCCTGAGGACTCTCACCGGACAAGTGCTGCTCCGGCATCCGAATGACCTGCGCCGCTGACGCCGGCTGTACTTTGCCCGGACGGTAAATCAGCGCCACTGTGATGGCATCCGAGCCCAGAAACCGGCCCTGGTGCATGTCAGCCTGCTCAATAGTGATGAAGCTGTAGTGATCCGCCGGATCACTGAACTGCTGGTTCAGCGTGGTGACCAGATTGGCCAGCGCACTGTCATCACCAAAACCGTTATTTTCCACTTCCATGATACCGACGATATCGGCATTCATGGCAGTCAGCGCATTGACTATCTTGCTGCGCTGCAGCTGGAAATCACTCAGGGTGTTGGCACCACGGTTGCAGCCATTGGCCGCATCGGCATCGGCCTGATCTTTACACATCGCATTCAGCGCGCCGCCTATGTCACTGTCGCTGGTAAAGAAATTAAGCACATTGAAACTGGCGGCTTTCAGCTGCGTATCCGGCACCGCCTGCGGGGCCGGGGTACGATCGTCATGGTGGATAAAATCCGCTGCCGACAGGGTGTTAGTGGGCAGCAGACGGTACTCGCCGTAGCTGTAGCCAATCACCCCTTCAAGATTCACGACTGTGTCGCCCACCCGAATATAGCCCTGCTCGGCATCCAGTGCCGGAAAATAAGGCATCACGCCATCCGGCGCCTTGGCATCAGTATCAATGTAGAGCTGATTGCGGTCATTCGCCGCCGCCAGTGCTTTGGCTTGCTCGCTGCCGGCCACATAGAGCTGAGTGGGTTTCATTAGCGGCGCAGCGTGTGACAGCACCATATTGTTACGGTACGAGGAGTAATCGAAACCAAAATTGCGGGTCACTTTCAGCTGACTGTCTGTTACCAGCCGGACACGCATGCCTTCATAGCGCTCCATGGCATCAGCCAGCTGCTCACCGTCTCTGACGCTAATGGCAACAGGTGCCGGTACAACGCCCGGCGCTTCGATCACCAGCTTGTCCTGCTCGGCCAGCAACTGCGTCAGGTCGTAGTGTTCTTTAACCCTGGCTTTGAGACACACCGTCATTCCCGGCTGCACATCCGCCGCCACCTTAGTGCCGGTGTAGACAAAGATACCGTCAGAAGTGTCAGGGTTGTCATCACCCTGCGGATCCTGCATGAAGAAGCCTTTATAGAGGCTGTCCGTTTTGGCCGTCACCACCCCGCGCACGTAATAGGCCTCTGAGCTGGTGTACTGGCCGTCAGGGATCACTGGGCTCTTGAGGCCGTCTCCCTGAAGCTGATAAATCGGGGTCAGGGTTTGCGTGTCACAGCTAAAGGTGTCGGCCATTGCCTGCACAGGCAATAAGCCCACGGCAGCCGCCAATGGCAAAAGTGTGGTTCGTAGCATGTCTGCAATCCTTTACATTTATTGAGAGCTATATCTAAAAAGGAATGCATTATTTAACACTTATACATCTCATAAATGTGACAGCATTAACAAACACTACACATATGCACCATGTGACGCCATTTTAGTGATCTTACTCTAAAAAACAGCAGAGGTAATTGGCGGTAAACGGACACAAAAAAAGCAGAAGGTGCTGCCTTCTGCTTACATTTGTACGCTTAATGAGATTTATGATTAAGGGCGGGCAACAAAACCCACGGCCTGGTAAACCTTCTTCAGCACCTCGGCGGCACGTGCAGAGGCTTTCTCAGCACCGGTTTTCATCACCTGATCCAGGAAAGCGCGATCTTCACGGTATGCGTGATAGCGCGCCTGAAGCGGCTCCAGCATCGCCACCACCGCTTCGGCGGTATCTTTCTTCAGATGGCCGTACATTTTATCGCTGTACTCGGCTTCAATGTCGGCCAGGCTCTTGCCTGTCACACCCGACATGATACCCATCAGGTTCGACACCCCAGGTTTATTTTCGATATCAAACACCACACGTGGCGGCTCTTCAGAATCGGTTACCGCACGCTTGATCTTCTTGGTGATCACTTTCGGGTCTTCCAGCAGACCAATCACATTGTTGCGGTTGTCGTCTGACTTGGACATCTTCTTCAGCGGATCCTGCAGGCTCATTACACGCGCGCCAACTGGCGGAATGTAAGGCTCAGGCACCACAAAAGTATCGCCATACAGATTGTTGAAGCGAATCGCGATGTCACGAGCCAGCTCCAGGTGCTGCTTCTGATCATTGCCCACAGGCACCTGATGCGCGCCGTACAGCAGGATATCTGCCGCCATCAGCACAGGATAAGAGAACAGGCCGGCATTGATGTTTTCCGAATGGCGCTGTGATTTGTCTTTAAACTGCGTCATACGGTTCAGCTCACCCATCTGGGTGTAGCAGTTCAGCACCCAGGCCAGCTGAGCATGCTCACGGGCATGCGACTGAACGAACAAGGTGCTCTTTTCCGGGCTGACGCCCACCGCCAGACACAACGCCAGCGCATCCAGCGTGGCTTCACGCAGCGCTGCCGGGTCCTGGCGGACTGTGATGGCATGCAGGTCCACCACACAGTAGTGGCAGTTGTACTCATCCTGCATTTGTTCCCACTGACGCAGCGCACCCATGTAGTTACCAATACTTAACTCACCGGAAGGCTGTACGCCACTAAATACAATGGGTTTACTCATGATGGGATATTCCTGTTTGTCCTAAACATATCCGGCGGCACCTATGCCGCCTGAAAACAATAAGTGACCGGCTAAACCTGACGCCGATCGAGTCAACGCTGCAATTAGGCGATAGCCACTACATCCAGCAACTGGCTGAACTGATCCAGCACCCGATCCGGGTGACTGTCACTGATCGGCAGGCCATAGTTGTAGCCATAAGTCAGGCCGACAACATAGCATGAGGCCGCCTGAGCCGCCAGAACATCATTACGGGAGTCGCCGACCATCAACATCTCGCTGCAACTCAGGCAATGTTTTTCCATCAGCCAGTGCAGCGCGTAAGGGTCCGGCTTTTTCTTCGGGAAGGTATCGCCGCCGATCACATCGGTAAAATACTGGCTGATCCCGTACTCTTCAAGAATATGCGGCACAAACTGTGAGGGTTTGTTGGTGACAATCGCCATAGGGATCCCTGCCTGATGCAGGGTTTCCAGCGTTTCTGTCACCCCCGGGTAGAGCACTGTCTTCTTGTGACCGCCTTCGCGATAAAAACGGTTAAACATCACCAGTGCTCTTTGATGCAGCTCGGGATCCAGCGCCGGGTCCAGTTCAATGCTCTGACTCAGGGCGCGGCCAATCAGAGTCTCAGCACCATTGCCTATCCAGGTCTGGGTCTGCGCTTCGGTCACGCCGGGTAAGCCCAGCGCTTGCATGGTTTTATCAGCAGCGTCGGCAAGGTCCGGCACACTGTCGAGCAAGGTGCCGTCCAGATCAAACGCGATAAAGGTAATGCCTTCAATTTTCATTAACGCTTCACCTTGGCCAGTTCTGCCCGCATCTCGTCAATCACGGTTTTGTAATCCGGCTGACCAAAAATCGCCGACCCGGCCACAAACATGTCAGCACCAGCCTGAGCGATTTCGCGGATATTCTCCACTTTCACCCCACCGTCAATTTCAAGCCGGATTTCACGGCCAGAGGCCTCAATCTGCTCGCGCACCATACGCAGCTTTTCCAGGGTATGCGGAATGAAAGACTGCCCGCCAAAACCCGGATTGACCGACATCAGCAAAATCATGTCCAGCTTGTCCATCACGTGGTCGAGATAATGCAGCGGCGTGCCCGGATTGAATACCACACCGGCCTGACAGCCGTGGTCTTTGATCAGTTGCAGGCTTCTGTCCAGGTGCTCGGTCGCCTCGGCATGAATGGTGATCATGGTCGCGCCGGCCTTGGCAAAATCCGGAATAATGCGATCCACCGGCTTGACCATCAAATGCACATCAATCGGCGCAGTAATGCCATAATCACGCAGCGCTTTACAGATGGGGGCACCAAAGGTGAGGTTAGGGACGTAGTGGTTATCCATAACATCAAAGTGGATAACATCGGCACCGGCGGCCAGCACTTTTTCAACGTCTTCACCCAAACGGGCAAAATCGGCAGACAAAATGGAGGGAGCGATCAGAAAATCCGTCATGTTCAGCCTCTGTACTTGAGTGGGTTCCCGCGCCGTATAGCTATACGGGGCAGGAAATGGGCAAAATTCTACCCGATATCCACCCCGATGTCTTACCGATTTGTTCCGCAGCCCTCTCTGTGTTTACAGGCTAAGCTAAAGCGTAAGGAAGCGCAGACGACAGGAGTTACTCATGAAGCACAAACTCGCATCAAAGAAAAACAACCTGTGGCGCAGCGTGGGCGCTGCTCTGCTGGGGGTTCAGTCCGATCACAGCCGGCAACAGGATTTCAGCCAGCCCAGTGCCCTGCCCTTCATTCTGGCAGGACTGGTCGCTATCTTTCTGTTTGTGGGAATGCTGGTGATCATCAGTCGTTTTGTGGCGGGCTGAACAGCGCCAGCAGCTCGTCCACTTTATTGCGGCCACCGCCGTTTCGGCTGATCGTGCGTTTTACCCGCACCACTGACAACGCCGCGCCGTGATACAGGCGGCGGGTCAGCGTAGTGTCGTGATTGGAAATCAGTACCGGAATATCACGCTCTGTGGCGGCTTTTTCTGCCACATCGGCCAGTGCCGCCTGATCGTCCAGACTGAAACCATTACCGGCATAAGAGGTAAAATTGGCCGTTGTTGACAGCGGCGCATAAGGCGGATCGCAATAAATCACACTGCCTTTGCGGGCGCGGGAAAAGGTCTGGTGGTAGCCTTCACAGATAAAGGTCGCTTTTTTGGCCTTTTCCGCAAAGTGGTACATTTCTGCTTCCGGGAAGTAAGGCTTTTTATACGAACCAAACGGTACATTAAAGCCGCCTTTCTTGTTGTAACGGCACAAGCCATTAAAGCCATGGCGGTTCATATAGAGAAAATACAGGGAACGCAGGTAGGTATCCTGAGTCTGGTTAAACGCTTCGCGGATAGCCAGATAGGCACCTTTCTGGTTGTATTCCGGGGTGAAATACTGCCGAGCGTCTTCGATATAACGCTCGGGTTCATGCTTAATCACATTGTACAGATTGATTAAATCCGGATTGATATCAGCCAGCAGATAGTCGTCGTAGTCCGTGTTAAGAAACACAGAGCCCGCACCGACAAAAGGTTCAACCAGTTTTCGTGCAGGTGGCAGATGTCGTCTGATGTCCTCGACCAGAGAAAACTTGCCTCCGGCCCATTTCAGAAAGGCACGCTGCTTTTTCATTTGGTTAACCTACCACCCATAACGACTGTCTTTTCAAAGGTGGCGGATTGTAACCTATTTCTCACCTGACCCATACTGCTTGGGGACAATTATCCCCCTAACAACTGAATTACTGCCGACCGGGCGCCATGCGGTTACTGAACCCGGTCGATTTCACGGTGAATCTGCGTATAAGATTTCACCCAAGGCTGCACCGATTGCACTTTCGCCGGTAACTGCGCCTGTGCCCGGCGGGCGGCAGCTACGCTGCTGTAATCACCGGTGACCACAATATACCAGCGCACACCCTGCCGCTGGGTCTGATACACCTGGGCGGTATCTTCAATCCCGTATTCATTGAGGAAACTGCGGGTGGCGTCCAGCGAATGCATAGCGGCCAGCTGCAGCGCATAATGACGGCTATTGACCGACTTGAGGGTATCTTTATCTTCTGCCATTGCTGCCTGCAGGCCGGTCAGCTGCGGTGCTGTTGGAGCCGCGTCTGCCGTTGGCTCTGGCGTCGAAGCGGCGGCGGGAATGCCGGTTTCTCCCCCCTCAGCCGCGGGAGTATTAGCCGCCTGATTGAGAGCGCCCTGGGCTGCCACTGCCAGCTCGCCTGAGCCACCGGTTTCCTGCTCGGTGAGCATGGCATCCACCACATCCGATGGCACCACCACGCGCTGGCCTGCGGTATTGCTGCGGCCAACGGTCAATCCTTCAATCTTGACCGGCTCAGGTAAGATCTCCGCATTTGCCTCAGCAGGTGCGGACGACCCCGCTTCTGCTATCTGGCTATCGCTACTGTCTGTGAGGCCAGCGGCTCCGCTGCCCGTTGCAAGTGGCAGCTCATCATGCTCATCCGGCAACACAGCCAGGCCATCAGCCGATTGCGCCAGCACTTCATCTGCTGCCGTCATATCCGGGCTGAGTGATTCCGTATCGGATTGAGATGATGCCGTCTGATCGGGGAAGTACCAGAACACCAGGCCGGCCGCCGCAATAACCAGCAACAACAGCAAGAGTGCGGCCGGGGAAAAAGCTCTGGAGCTTGTATTGGCCATATTCACCACCTCCGTGTGATTGAGTGCCGACAACGCGCCGGGTGTCGGCGCCACATCCTCCGCCTGCGCTTTGAGGGCCCGACGTTGGTTGGCATCGAGTGAATGGGTGGCCAGAACCAATTCCAGAAACGCCTGTACTTCCTGTTCAGACAGTAAGGGAATTTCCAGCTCCAGTGGCGTCTGTCCCTGACCATGAGAGACCTGATGCAAGGCTTTGGTTAACCGACCAGTCTGACTAAAGAGTAGTACATTCACCTGCCAGTCTGCTGAATCTTGTGCTTTCACCACCAGAGCCCACAGCTCGCCAATCAGTGCCGGACTGAGCATATGGGCATCATCGATCACAAGCAGCAGCTCGACCGGTTTTCCAGCCAGCAGACGCTCAACACTCTGGTGCAGGGGATCACTCTCGTTAAACACTGCGCCCGGGATCAGTTGGTTAAGCAATATGGTTCTGTGCTGGTTGTCATTCTGTGCCGGGTGACACATCAGCAAGGCCTGTCGGGTATTGTTAATACCGTCTGAGTCGGCCCATTGCTCAAGATACCGCTGCGCCAGCCAGGATTTACCGGCCCCGGGTTCGCCGCTGATTTGGATCAAATGGGAGCTGAATCGGGTCAGAAACTGTACCCGGGAAAGCAGTTGGATCTGGCTGTCCAGATCCAGAGACGTCAGAGAAGCGGCTATCGTCATGTATTATTACAACATCAGGGTTCTATCACCTGACGCAGGATATCATTCGGTACATCAGAAACGACCTCAGCACGACCAATTCCAGTCGGTAATACCAGCCTGAGCTTACCTGACAACACTTTCTTATCCCGCATCATGTGCTTGATATAATGGTCAAAGTTCATAGTTTCCGGTGCAACGACCGGCAGGTCAGCTTGCACCAGCAATGAACGGATTTTTTCCGCTTCTGCTGATGTCATCAAACCTAACAGACAAGCCGTTTGTGCTGCTTGTACCGTACCGGCAGCAACAGCTTCACCGTGAAGCCAATTACCATACCCCATCTCAGCTTCAATCGCATGACCAAAAGTGTGACCTAGATTCAGCAGCGCGCGCACACCTGACTCTTTCTCGTCAGCAGCAACCACATCCGCTTTGATCTGGCAGCATCGGGCAATCGCCTGACTCAATGCTTTGGCATCCAGCGCACGCAATTGATCCAGATGTTGTTCCAGCCATTGGAAGAAATCCTGATCAACGATAATGCCGTATTTGATCACTTCCGCCATACCGGCAGCAAACTCGCGGGCAGGCAGGCTTTTCAGACAGTCAGTGTCAATGATCACCGCCTGAGGCTGATAAAATGCCCCGACCATGTTTTTACCCAAAGGGTGATTGACGGCCGTTTTACCGCCGACCGATGAGTCCACCTGCGCCAGCAGGGTGGTCGGAACCTGAATAAAATCCACCCCACGCTGGAAACAGGCAGCGGCAAAGCCCACGACATCGCCAATCACGCCACCGCCCAGTGCTACCAGCACCACGTCGCGGCCGTAACTGCCTTCCAGCAGAAATGTCATGATTTGATTAAAAGTATCGAGGGTTTTGTACTGCTCGCCGTCAGGGAGGTTGAGCAGGGCCACGTCCTTTGCCAGTGGACTGAGCGTGGCCTGCAGTGTGTCGGCATAAAGAGGGGCGACAGTGTCATTACTGACGATAACAACCCGTCGACCAGTCACAGAGGTGAAATAGTCCGGATCAGACAGTAATCCGGTGCCAATTGAAATATCGTAACTTCTCTCACCCAGACTGACTGTAATCCGCTCCATGACTCGTTGTTTCTCCGTCGTTAACGCTCTTCCAGCATTTTGATAATTTGATTAGCAACGACCTTAGCACTCTGGTCGTCGGTACGTACTGTGTAATCCGCTACTTCTTCATACAATGGATTACGCTCTTCTGCAAGCGCTTCAAGCACTTCACGAGGTTTGTCGGTTTGCAGCAGAGGGCGCTTCTTGTCACGCTGAGTACGTGCCAGCTGTTTCTCAATGGTGGTTTCCAGATACACCACGATACCACGAGCTGACAGACGGTTTCGGCTCTCTTTGCTTTTCACCGAGCCTCCCCCGGTCGCCAGGACTATGCCTTGCTCCTGGGTAAGATCGTCGATGACCGCTTCTTCACGGGCACGGAAGCCTTCCTCGCCTTCTACGTCGAAGACCCAGCTGATGTCGGCGCCGGTACGCTCTTCGATCACAGTATCTGAGTCAAGAAACTCCATATGTAACTGCTGTGCAAGGTGTCTGCCAATGGTGCTCTTACCGGCCCCCATTGGTCCTACCAAGAAAATATTTCGTTTTTCAGCCATGTTTAGCAAATATACGCGCGATTAAAAAATAGACAAAACCGCCCACAGGCTATTGATTTACAAGCCTGAGGCGCCAACTTCCTCACATTTCATTCGTGATAAGACCGAAAATTATCTCAGGACTCACTGCTGTTTGGCAATAGCCAGTCTCAGTCAAGCGTCTAATCTCAGCAAAATAAACACCCCCTGCGCCTGCGCCTGGCCTCACTATCGGAGGATTTTCGGGGTCACGAAAATTAATAATTCACGTCTGGTATCACGTTCAAGCTCTTGCCTGAACAGACTGCCCACTAAGGGGATGTCCCCCAGCAAGGGAACTTTACGCACGGCCTGACTGAACTGGTGCTGGAAAATGCCGCCCAGGACTATGGTCTCGCCATTGTCCACCAGCACCTGGGTGCCAATCCGCTGGGTATCAATCGCCACCGCTTCTCCTGTGCCTGTCATCACCGTCTCGCCGGGCTTATTCTGTGTGACTTCAAGATCCAGCACCAGCTTGTCATCCGGGGTGATCTGCGGCGTCACCATCAGGCTCAGCACCGCTTTCTTGAAGGAAACAGACACCGCGCCACTTGACGAGGCTTCGAGATAGGGAATCTCTGTCCCCTGCTCAATATAGGCCATTTTTTTGTTCGTTGTGACCAGTCGGGGGCTGGAAATGATTTCTGCTTTCTCCTCAGCCTGCAGGGCCGACAATTCCAGATCCAGCAGTTGATCCCCCCACCTGGCCACCTGAAAGGCCATTCTGGCAGCGCCAGCCTGAGCGCCAAGGTTCACATTGAGATAATCACTGACATCCGGTTTAAGGTTATCAGCCCCCAGCGCCGCCAGGTTTCCTTCAATGGAACCCCCGAGCGTCACGCTGCCACTGGTATCTAACATCCCCCAACGTACGCCAAGATCCGTGATATCCTTCTCATTCATACTGACAATGCGCGCTTCTATCTGCACCTGCTTGACCGGTTTATCCAAGGCGTCAATGATAGCAAGCAGGGTCTCTATGCTGTCAGCCACTTCCTTGACAACCAGAGCGTTCGTTCTGTCATCCACATGCAAAGCACCATACTCGGTCAGCAACCCCGATTGGCCGGGTTTACCTGCCAGCATGTCCGCTAAATCCGTGGCTTTAGCGTAACGGATAAGAACCACTTCGGTTTTAAGTTCCCCGCCCTGCAAGGGTTGACGGATAGCCTGCGGCTCCTGAGCAGCCATTGCCGCTCTTGGCGCCACCACCATGATATTGCCGTGCCGCTGATAGGCCAGTCCTTTCATCTGCAACACAATATCCAGCGCCTGAGACCAGAGCACATCTTTGAGATTCAGGGTAATATTGCCCTGCACTTCATCGGAAACCACCAAGTTATGCTGCTGGTGTTCAGCCATCACCTGTAATAACTGGCGTACTGGGACATCCTGAAAATTAAGCGACAATCGCTTCCCATTCGCAGAAGATAGTCCCTCAGACCCTGCCATTGCCGAGGCAGTGCCAAGCACAGAGATCATGCAGTATGTCAGCATGAACAGTGCACAAAAAGTATGCATGTTTTTCTTTCCTGAATAATTCTGCTCAGACTGGAGTCAGGAGGGGTTTTCTGGCGCAATCAACCGCCCACCCCGCCGAGACAGATGAAGAATGTGATGAGTCACAACAGGGCAACCGGGCACACCGCGGGTCTGTAAAATTAATCCGGTTTGCCCGGCATCCACGCTGAGTACTCTGACTCTGGGCCCGATAACCTGATCTGGCCTGGCTTTGAACAGCCGCCCGTCCTCAGCACTCAGCAGCGCCGCCCATCCGTACTCATCCTTGACGCTGCCCTTCATCATCAGCCCCTTAACCAGCATGTCGCTTGCCGATGCTTGGCACGCTACAGGTTCGGCCTCAGTCGCCTCAAAGCGCTGAAACGGAGAACCAAGCGGACTGACGTTATATTCAGGCGCCTCTGCCAGACTGAACCCTGTGACGGGCACAGCCACTAACAGCAAAGCAAAGCTGCCCATGCGATAAAGAAAGAAACGGTAAAAAAAGGGGCGGAGGAATAAATGGCGGAGGAAAAAAGTGATCATTGGTGCATCTCCAGTCTCTGCTCATCAGTCAGAATCGTGTCTCCGGACGGCTCAGGTATCTGGTACAGGTGCGCACTTCCAGTGACCCGCAGCTCAGTTGATTGCCCGTCGACAGACTGCATTGTCAGCTCATTGACCACCAGCAGCCAGCGCATGGATGCCAGCCCGGCTAACAATGTCCCTGACGAGTCATAGTCGCCCCGCCATTCAAAGTGCAAAGGCTGCACACTGTACCACTGGTGATTTTCGCTTTTCCCCCAGCGGAGATGCTGCAAGGCTACGTCGGCATCCACACTGAGTATTTCAATTTCCGCCAGTACTTGCGGCCAGGCTGATTTATCTGGCAGCCGGGCAGATTGCTGCCGGTACAGGGCCATCATCTTATCTGTCCGCGCCGACCACTCAGGCAATAACTCCGCCTGTGTGCGTTGCCAGGCAAGCTGCGTCCTCAGTGACCGGGCTTGCTCTTGCAGCTCATACTCTTGCTGGATCACCGCTTTAATACTCCAATGCCAAAACACCAGACTTAGCATCCCCAGCCCCCCCAGACAGGCAACCAACTGATAACGCAGTGGCCAGCCGGGTATCGACTCCAGTGTCAGATCCCGCCAGTCAGTCATGAACATCCCCCAATAGCGGCGACATTAGAGTCATAGTGACGGAAAATCGCTGAAAGGCTCCGTCGCCGGCTGTGAGCGGCTCACCAGATCCCGCCGAGTTATCGCGTTGCACAGAATGCAGCTGGCTGCGACTCACCCATTCCTGGCGCTCGATCCGGGCCAGAAAGTCCGGCAACGCCGCCAGTTGCCGGGTCTGACCGGCCAGCACTATGGCATTACCTTTCAGTGTCAGCCTCTCCAGCCCGGCGGACAGCGGCAGGAGATCAGGCAAATGATTAAGCAGGTGAATCAAGGGAAAACGCGCATGATGCCAGCGACTAACCGCCGCCAAGCGAGACTGGTACATCTGATGCTGACGCTGATAATCAGCCAGTTTGGCAAGATCGGGCGCCAGCGCGAGTATTTGCTGCTGAATGCGATCGTTACTGCTTGTCTGGCGCGCCGTCCGTTCCCCGTAATAAAATCGCAAGCTCCCCATGCTCAATACCGCCAGCACCACTGTCGCCGCCAGGCAGTACCAAAACCGGCGGGCATGCGCGATACGCTGCGCTTCACGCCAGGGCAAGAGATTGACCGGGATCAACATGTCAGCGCCCCTCTGACCGCCAAAGCCGCCGCTCTGGCCCAGACGGTATCCAGCGGCACAGCCACCGCCGTCGAGTTGTGTCGTAAAGGAAACACCTGCCCGGGGGTCAAAAAAGCAACTGGCAATCCGCACGCTTGCTGCCACATTGCCAGTTCCTTGTCAGACAAAGATCGGCCCGTCAGCCACAGCCCGGTTAACGGCGACAGGGAATGATAATGTTGCAGTTGCCGGATCAGTTCCGGTGAGGGCGCATTACCAGACCGGCTCAGCAAAAAGGTACGATGCAGCGGCAGGTTGTGCGAGAAACCAGCGGCCAGATCCGCTTCCTCAGCTCCCAAACAAACCAGCGCAGGATTCGCTCCCATAGCCGTGATTGCCTGCCGATGACAATATTCCAGCAGCCACAAGAGTGTACGTGCCTGCAATTCCATGATCTCAGGTTCAAAACCCGCCTCACGCACACTCTGGGTTCTTGCTTCTACTAGGTGAGTTTTGGCCGCAAAGACCTGAAAGCGCAATCCGCTGTCCGCCGCCTCCTGCCCGGGAGTCGGGGATGGATAATAGTCCAGGCTCAGTGCCTCCGGCTCCATCGACAAGGTATCCGCCAGTATCTTTGCCAGTTCGCTTCCGATATCCTGTCCCCAGCGTTGTTCGAGCGTAAGTTCCCGCTGCACCACCTCACTGTCCGGCAGTGACAGCACAGTGCGAACAGAACGCTTTGGAAGCAGAGTCCGTATTTTACGCAAGGCTGACAACAAGATAGGTCCGGAAAGGCTATTGTGATGGAACCCGCCACCGGGGGACGTCCCGGCAAGTTCTGCAGGAGACAAAACGACTTCAGCGTAATGCAATAACGCAAGCCGCCCTTTATTTTGCTTAAGCACGACCGCCTTTACACTATGGTGGCCGATATCTATCCCGGTCCAGACTGGCTTGTGCAACATGGCGTGGTATGCTCCCCTGGTAAAGACAAGGCAAAATTATTCGAATAAACACCTCTGACGGCGTTAAATTTATTTGAGTTATCTTTATACTACTGACTGAAATAGCGCGGATGGCCTAACGAAGGTGTAACGGGAATTCTCAAGTGAAGTTCATAAAGCGATTATTTATTTTTGCAATCATTTGCATCATTCTTGGAGTCAGCACGATTTTTGGTTTCTACCTTTATCTGAAACCGAATCTCCCTGATGTCGCAACGCTTAAAAACGTTGAGTTACAAACACCTATGCAGGTCTACAGTGCTGACGGCGAACTGATTTCCCAGTTTGGTGAAAAACGCCGCATCCCGCTGACTCTGGATCAAATACCTCAGCAGATGATCAACGCGGTGATCGCAACCGAAGACAGCCGCTATTATGACCACCCCGGCATTGACCCTATCGGCATCGCCCGTGCGGCCTTTGTGGTGGCGACCTCAGGATCGGCCAAGCAAGGCGCCAGTACCATTACCCAGCAGCTTGCGCGTAACTTTTTCCTCAGCAATGAGAAAAAAATCATGCGTAAAATCAAAGAGATCTTCATCGCCGTTCACATTGAACAGCTGCTGAGCAAAGATGAAATCCTGGAACTGTACCTGAACAAAATTTACCTGGGTTACCGGGCGTACGGTGTTGGTGCAGCGGCACAGGTCTATTTTGGTAAAGATGTCAGCCAGCTGACGCTGAGCGAAATCGCCATCATTGGCGGCCTGCCGAAAGCGCCTTCCACCATGAACCCTATCTACTCGCTGGATCGGGCAACCACACGCCGCAATGTGGTATTGAGCCGTATGCTGGATGAAGGCTACATCACCCGGACCGAATTCGAACAGGCCAAAGCAGAGCCAATCGTAGCCCGGTATCACGGTGCGGAAATTGCGCTGAATGCCCCTTACTTTGCCGAGCGCGCCAGAGCCTGGATGCTGGATCGTTACGGCGAAGATGCCTATACCTCCGGTATGAAAGTCTTCACCACTGTCAACCCCAAACTGCAGCGGGCGGCGCAACATGCCGCCATACAAAACCTGATGGATTATGACCAGCGCCATGGCTTCCGTGGTGCGGTAGCCACCCTGTGGATGCCGGAACAGGCGGTGTGGGATGAGCAGATGGTTCTGGATCATCTGGCCAAACAGCCAAGCTACGGTGAACTGGAACCTGCTGTGGTAGTTAAGGTCGGCCAGAAAAACGCGGAGGTCATCCTGCGTAGCGGCCAGCATCAGAATCTGGATTGGGACGGCATGAAATGGGCGCGTCGCTTCATTACCGACTCCAGCCAGGGCCCGGCACCGAAAACAGCCACTGAGATCCTGGCACCCGGCCAGCAAATCTGGGTGCAGCACAAAGGCGAGAGCTGGGTGCTGAGCCAAGTGCCCGATGCCAACACTGCCTTTGTCGCCATTTCGCCATACAATGGTGCCGTACAGGCTATGGTGGGCGGGTTTAACTTCGTACACAGCAAATTTAACCGCGCCACCCAGTCTATCCGCCAGGTAGGTTCGAGCATCAAGCCGTTCATCTATTCAGCTGGCCTCAACTCTGGCATGACACTGGCGACCCTGATCAACGATGCACCGGTGAACAGCTGGGATAAAAGCATGGGCACCGCCTGGCGTCCGAAAAATTCACCGCCGACATACAATGGCCCTACCCGCCTGCGTATCGGTCTGGCGCAGTCGAAAAACGTCATGGCGGTCCGCGTCCTGCAGGATGTCGGGCTGGATGACACCATAAGCTACCTGACCCGCTTTGGTTTCAAGCGTAAAGATATCCCCCGGGCAGAAGCCATTGCTCTGGGTGCAGGCAGCCTGACTCCGCTGGAAATGGTGCAGGGTTTCTCTGTGTTTGCCAATGGCGGCTATTTTGTTGAGCCTTATTTCATCGAACGGGTAGAAGATGCCTACGGCAACCTGGTGTATCAGGCCCATCCGAATGTTGTCTGTAATGATGATTGCCAGCGAAAAGAACAGCTGGCCGGTAACCATGTGGTGGCCAGCCGCGCTGTGATGCATGACATCGCCATCAGTGAAGAAGAACTGGGCCCGACGGGCAGTGCCACTGAAGCCGACCAGCAACCGATTCGTATCGCGCCACAAGTTGTCACCGAGCAGAACGCTTTTCTGGTCCGTGAAATGCTGGAAAGCAATATCTGGGGTGGCGGTGACTGGCGCCACGGCAGCGGCTGGAACGGCACAGGCTGGCGGGGTCAGGTACTGAAACGCCGTGATATCGGGGGGAAAACCGGCACCACCAACGATTCCAAAGATGCTTGGTATACAGGGTTCGGGCCGGGTATCGTTGCCACCGCCTGGGTCGGCTTTGATAATCACAGCCGCGAGCTGGGCCGCACCAGCACTAACCCTAACATTACTGATGATCAAACGGCCGGTGCAGAAGCCGGCGCCAAAACGGCGCAACCCGCCTGGATTGGCTTCATGGAGCAGGCGCTGCAGGATGTGCCGGAACAACGCAAGCAGTTACCGCCCAACATTGTTCAGGTGCGTATCGACCGTGACACGGGCAAGCTGACCAAGAAAAATGACTTTACCTCTATGTTCGAGTACTTCATTCAGGGAAGTGAACCGAAAGATTATGTCGGTGAAGGGGGCAGCGACGGCGGCCTTTTTGAATCCGACAGCTCGGACGAACTGTTCTGACCCACTGTGCTGAACACGGATTCTGAATAAGGAAAAACAAGCGCGCCCCTGGGCGCGCTTGTTTTATCTCAGCTGTCCAGGTGCAGACTGATACTGCGCCTGATCTGCTCTGCCAGCTGCTCATAGCGCCCTTTAAGCGGCGAGCCGGGACGGTAGGCCAGTGTAATCAAACGGCTCGGTTCAGGATCGCAGGCTTTCAGATAGCACACGCCATCCCGCTTGGCCGTGTGAGGCGTTGCCAGCTTAGGCAGCAAGGTAATACCACTGCCGGCCGCCACCATATTGCGCAGGGTTTCCAGGCTGGTCGCCTTGAAACTGCCGTCTTCCTTCGCACCGGCAGCAAAGCAAAACCCCATCGCCTGATCGCGCAGGCAGTGCCCATCCCCCAGCATCAGCAGAGTATGGCCATTCAGCTCCTGCATTGGCAGCTCACTTTTATCGGCCCAGGGATGCCCCTCTGGCACCGCCAACACCATAGGTTCATGGTAAAGAGACAGCTCTTTGAAATGCTCACTTTCTTTTACAGCAGCCAGAATGATGCAGTCCAGTTTGCCTTCTTCTAGTTGCTGCACCAGCACCTGAGTCTGCGCTTCATGCAGATACAGCTCTAACTGGGGAAAAGCCGCTTTAAGTGCTGGAATAATCAGGGGTAATAAATAAGGGCCGACCGTGGGAATAAAGCCGACATGCAGCGGGCCGGCCATACTTTCCCCCTGCTGACTGGCCATCTCTGCCAGTACCTTGACCTCGTGCAGCACCTTTCTCGCCTGAGTCACCAGACTGAGCCCGACATCCGTAAACAGCACCTTGCGGCTGGTCCGCTCCAGCAAAGACACCCCTAACTCGGTTTCCAGCTTACGGATCTGGCCGCTCAGGGTCGGTTGACTGACAAAGCACGCCTCTGCCGCTTTACGAAAATGACGGTGCTCAGACAGAGCCACCAGATATTCGAGGTCTCGGATATTCATCAATCGGTTCCCATTTCATTTAATAGAAATTAACGATTAATAAGATAACAGCAAACGATTAGAGCTATCAATCCAAATTTCGCATACTAGCTCCATCAACAGGAACAAGACAAAAACGTTCCACAAAATATTGAAATTAAAACATCTATCAGGAGAACAACATGTTTACATCAAAAGAAGGTCACGCAATTCCACAGGTTACTTTCCGTACCCGCCAGGGCGATCAGTGGGTTGACGTCACAACCGATGAGCTGTTCAGCAACAAAACCGTTGTCGTGTTCAGCCTGCCGGGAGCGTTCACGCCGACCTGTTCGTCAAGCCACCTGCCGCGTTACAACGAGCTGGCTTCCGTCTTTGCTGCACACGGCGTGGATGACATCCTGTGTGTCTCAGTCAACGATACCTTTGTGATGAATGCCTGGAAAACCGATCAGGATGCAGACAACATTACTTTCATCCCGGACGGCAACGGAGAATTCACGCAAGGCATGGGGATGCTGGTGAAGAAAAACGATCTGGGCTTCGGTGACCGTTCATGGCGCTACAGCATGCTGGTGAAAAACGGCGTTGTCACAAAAATGTTTATCGAGAACGACGAGCCGGGCGACCCGTTCAATGTTTCTGACGCTGATACTATGCTGAACTACATCGCCCCTGATCATAAACTGCAGGAGTCGGTCACCGTTTTCACTAAACCTGGCTGTCCTTTCTGTGCCAAGGCGAAACAAAACCTGATCGACAAGGGTCTTCAGTTTGAAGAGGTGATTCTGGGTAAAGATGCCACCACGGTAAGCCTGCGCGCTGTCTCTGGTCGTAGCACTGTGCCTCAGGTCTTTATTGGTGGCAAGCACATCGGTGGCAGCGAAGAGCTGGAAGCCTACCTGGGCTAATCCATGCCCCAAGGCAGGGCTAAGCGCCCTGCCGGTATTGCACACCCTTGAACTGAATGTCGTTGGAGAGAAAAGATGAAAACCTTAACCGTGGATGTGGCCATCATTGGTGGTGGAACGGCTGGTCTGGGCGCTTACCGCGCAGCCAAAGCGCACACAGACAGCGTGGTCATGATAGAAGGTGGCCCATACGGCACCACTTGTGCCCGTGTGGGTTGCATGCCCTCAAAGTTGCTGATTGCGGCGGCCGAAAGCGTCCACAACATTGAAAAAGCCCCCGCCTTTGGTGTTCATCCACAAGGCGAGATTCAGATCAACGGCAGCGAAGTCATGGACCGTGTCAAACGTGAGCGTGACCGCTTCGTCGGCTTCGTGCTGGAGAGCGTCGATGAGATTGCTGCAGAAGACAAAATCAGCGGCTACGCCCGATTTATCGATGACACAACGCTTGAGGTCGACGGCCACACCCGCATTGAAGCCCAGCGGATTGTGATTGCCACCGGCTCCCGACCTGCCTATCCGGGCGCATGGCATGAGCTGGGTGATCGCCTGGTGATTAACGATGATGTCTTTAACTGGGACGATTTGCCGGCTTCGGTTGCCGTGTTCGGTCCGGGTGTGATCGGACTGGAGCTGGGTCAGGCGCTGCATCGCCTCGGGGTTGAGGTCAAGATCTTCGGTCTCGGCGGCCAGGTTGGCCCGCTGACAGACGATGAGGTCATGTCATATGCCAATACCGCCTTCAATGACGAGCTGTACCTGGATGCCGATGTCAAAGTCGAAAGCATGAAACGTGTTGGCGACAGGGTTGAGATTCAATTCCTCAGCAAATCGGGCGAGCTGGAAACTCAGATGTTTGACTATGTGCTGGCCGCAACTGGCCGTCGCCCGAACACCGACAAACTGGCGCTTGACAACACCAGTGTGGAACTGGATGAGCGCGGCGTACCGATCGCCGATCATTTCACCCTGCAAACCTCAGTGGCGTCGATTTTCATTGCCGGTGATGCCAGCAACCAGCTGCCTCTGCTGCACGAAGCAGCCGATCAGGGTCGGATCGCCGGTGACAACGCCGGCCGCTTCCCGGATATTCGCGCCGGACTGCGTCGCTCGAAAATTTCCGTGGTGTTCACCGAGCCGCAAATTGCCATGGTGGGGGAAAGTCGCCGCGAGATTACCGAGCGGCTCGGTAACTGTGGCTGCTTTGAGGTAGGTACTGTCTCGTTCGAGAATCAAGGCCGTTCGCGGGTGATGCTGCGTAACAAAGGCATACTGAACCTTTACGGCGAACATGGCACAGGCCGTTTTCTGGGGGCAGAGATGATAGGGCCAAATGCTGAGCATTTGGCGCACTTACTGGCCTGGGCACACCAGAGCAAAATGACAGTGGCACAAATGCTGGATATGCCCTTCTACCATCCGGTGATCGAGGAAGGTGTCCGTACCGCACTGCGTGATCTCAACGCCAAACTGCATCTGGGACCTGAAATGATCAAACACTGCATGGACTGCGGCCCCGGCTGTTAATGCAACCCCAATAACATTGACGGGAAACAATCACCACCGCCATAGTCGGTAGTTTAGGGGTGACAAAAAAGCGCCGGATAACCGGCGCTTTGTTATTCACTCACAGTTGCAGTGTGCTTATCAGGCGACGTTGACGCTCGGAATCACATGCTGCTGATCCAATCTGACTTCCAGTGCCACCTCGTCACAGGCATGCTGACGCGGACACATATCGCAGTCTTTCATGACTTTCTCTGGCAGCAGCGATTTTGAGGTCGGAATAAACTCCTGCTTCATGAAAAATTCAGGCACACGCGTCAGCACAAACACCCGCTTGATGGCCATCTGGCTGGCTTTTTCCAGCAAATGCTGTATCAGTGCCTTGCCCTGCCCCTGATGCTGCCAACCGGCCTCAATACCCAGCGAGCGGATTTCCGCCAGACCTGAGTCATAGACATAAAGCGATGCACAGCCTGTGACCACGCCCTGAGTTTCTGCCACCGCAAAGGAGCCGATATCACGTACCAGTTCGTTCCGCGGACGAGGCAGGTTCTCACCCAGTCCGGCCCAGTACGCCACCATACCTTCAATGGCGTCCAGATCGGTAAGGCGTGCACCACGCACTTTCACACCCGGTGCATGGCGTTTCGACAGCCGTTTTTCCGTCTGCGAAATGGCGTGATCGACCTGATTGGGCGCCACGCCGCCCAGGGCACAGCGTTTCTCCAGACAGGATTCAATCGTCAGGATCGGATACACATCCTCGGCAATCACAGGCGAGAAGGCTTGCATCTCCTCCAGCGACAATTCTTCCAGTGCACAGCCTTTCTCGATAGCCGCCACCACAGCCACGCCAACGATATGGTGTGCTTCGCGGAACGGAATGCCTTTGGCCACCAGGTAATCGGCCAGTTCAGTAGCATTCGAATAGCCCTGCATTGCCGCTTCTAAGGTGCGGTCTTTGTTGACCTTGATACCGTCAAAACACAACGCAGCCATTTCCATGCATTCGTGCCAGGTGTCGAGTGCGTCGAACAAGCCTTCTTTGTCTTCCTGCATGTCTTTGTTGTACGCCAGCGGCAGCGCTTTGACCGTCATCATCATGCCCGCCAGTGAACCGTAGACCCGGCCGCACTTGCCGCGGATCAGCTCCAGCGCATCCGGATTCTTTTTCTGCGGCATCAGCGATGAGCCTGAGGTCACCGTATCGGCCAGCTCAATAAAGTTGGACTCGCCCGAGTTATAGAAAATCATGTCTTCCGCCAAACGGGACAAATGCAGCATAGAAATCGACGCCGTCGACAGCAGCTCCATCACATGATCACGGTCAGACACAGAATCCAGGCTGTTGCGGGTGGCGCGGTGGAAACCCAGACTGTGAGCCAGGGCTTCCCGGTCAATCGGGTAAGCCGTACCGGCCAGTGCACCGGATCCTAACGGACAGGTATCTAACCGGTGCAGCGCATCACTCAGACGTGAATGGTCACGCTCGAACATTTCCACATAAGCCAGACACCAGTGGGCAAACGTTACCGGCTGGGCACGCTGCAAATGGGTGTATCCCGGCAGCACAGTAGCCTGATGCTCACGGGCCACCGTAGTCAGCTGGCTTTGCAGGTGATCCAGCATCATAAGTAACTGGTGTCCCTGCTGACGACACCACAGCTTGAGATCGGTCGCCACCTGATCGTTACGTGAACGGCCGGTGTGCAGCTTTTTGCCCAAATCCCCCACTCGGTGGATAAGCTGCTGCTCAACCCAGCTGTGGATGTCTTCGGCGTCAGACTGGAGGATCTGTTGCGGATCCTCCATCACAGCCAGCTTAAGCTCATTGAGTGCCAGCTCCAGCTTCTGCTGCTCCTCTTCGGTCAGTACCCCGACCTGACGCAGTGCTTTTGACCAGGCCACCGAGCCAACGATGTCTTGCTCCGCCAGGCGGTAATCAAAACGCAGGGAATCGTTGAACTGCTTGAACCGAGTATCTGCTGCCTGACTAAAACGTCCGCCCCATAGTGCCATGGTACTTCTCCTTTGCTGTACGACCGACTTGCTCACATGTCTTATTAGTAATGCGCTTTACGCTAGTTAGATTATTTTTTCTGTTCGTTCAGGGCACGGATACGGCTTGCCAGCGAGTACAGGCGGATAAAACCACCCGCATGGCTGTGGTCGTACACTTCGTCTTCTCCGAAGGTAGCGAACTCTTCCGAGTACAGGCTGTTCGGCGAACGTTTCTGAACAGCAGTCACCTGACCTTTGTACAGTTTCAGCACCACTTCGCCATTGACGTCCTGCGCCAGCTCATCCGCGGCAGCCAGCAGCGAACGGCACAGAGGCGTGAACCAACGGCCATCGTAAATCAGGTGCGAGGCTTTCAGGCCGATGCTTTCACGAAATTCAAACGATTCTTTGTCCAGTACCAGTTGTTCGACGGCACGCAGGGCTTCCATCATGATGGTGCCTCCCGGCGTCTCATAACAGCCACGGGACTTGATACCGACCAGACGGTTCTCGACGATATCGATACGGCCGACACCGTGCTCGGCACCTTTTTTGTTCAGATACACCAGAGCTTCATACGGCGACATGGCTTTGCCGTCTACCGCCACAATTTCGCCTTTTTCGATCAGTACAGACACTTCTTCCGGGGTATTCGGCGCATCTTCCGGATCTTTGGTCCATACCCAGCACAGCTCATTAGACTGGTTCCAGGTGTTTTCCAGTACGCCGCCTTCGGTTGAAATGTGCCAGGCATTCGCATCACGGGAATAGATTTTTTCCAGCGTTGCCGTGGTTGGAATCTTACGCTCGGCCAGATAATCCAGCAGGGCTTCACGGCTGCGCAGATCCCATTCACGCCACGGGGCAATCACTGTCAGTTGTGGTGCCAGGGCCGCGTAGGCACTTTCAAAACGCACCTGATCGTTGCCTTTACCGGTACAACCGTGGCACAGGGCATCGGCGCCCACTTCCAGCGCACATTCCACCTGGGCTTTGGCGATAATCGGACGGGCCATTGAGGTACCCAGCAGGTATTTCCCTTCATAGACAGCACCGGTTTTCAGGCTTGGATAGATATAGTCTTTGACCATCTCTTCTTTCAGATCGGCGATATAACAAGCCGATGCACCTGACGCCAGGGCTTTCTCTTCAATGCCGACCAGTTCCTCTTCTCCCTGGCCCACATCGGCCACGAAGGCGATCACTTCACAGTCATAGTTCTCTTTCAGCCATGGAATGATGGCCGAAGTGTCCAGACCGCCGGAATATGCCAATACAACTTTACTCACCTTGCTCATTGTTACTCTCCTTTGTTGCCTGCTCGACGGTCTACCCGTTCAGGCGATATCAATCTTTACTGTTTGAAACATCAAACAAAATAAGGGTAATTTTTATATCCAAACGCCGGGTTACCGCCAGCGTTTGTACTCAATTCTGCTGGTTCAGAGCACAAATCGGGTGCCGATTTGCTCACCGTCAAACAGATTCACCAATTGTTCCGGGTAGCGCCAGCCGGCAATTTCGACTGCACGTCCCAGCCCTTTGGCTGCCTCAAATGCCGCTTTGACTTTGACAATCATGCCGTCGGTAATCACGGCCTGCTGGATCAGCGCATCTGCCTGAGGCTCGCTCAACGAGGCAATCAGATGCCCTTTGCCATCCAGCACGCCACTGACATCCGACAGCAGCACCAGCTCGGCATCCAGCGCCGCGGCTACCGCCACCGCCGCCTGATCGGCATTGACATTCATCAGCTCACCGTCAGCCGTCAGGCCAATCGAGCTGACAATCGGCAGATAGCCTGCTGCTATGATGCCGGACACTAAGTGGCTGTTTCCTGGTGCGGCTTTGCCGACTGCACCCAGCTCAGGATCTAATTCAGTGACCTGACAAAGGCCACCGTCCGCCAGGCTTAACCCCACCGCTTTCACGCCGGACTTAATGGCCTGCCCCTGCAGCATTTTATTGGCCGTGCCCGCCAATGCGCCGGCAATCACGCCAATTTGGTCAGCAGGAGTTACACGTAGCCCCTGCTTTTTAACCGTCGGAAGATTCAGTTTTTTCATCAGGTCATCGACCAGATAGCCGCCGCCATGGACCAGCACCAAAGGCCGGTTGGCCTTGGCCTGATAGGCATTGATGGCACCAAATACTTTTTCCAGCGTGTCGGTGCACGACAGCACTGCTCCACCCAGTTTGATTACTAACGGCGACTGTTCCATCCCGGTTCTCCTCTAACAGCCAGACTTAACCAGCCAGCGCAGTCAATGTCGCAAAACCATTACGAATATTTATGCATTGCATCGCCTGAGACGATGCGCCTTTTAATAAGTTGTCGATAGCCGACGTGAGAATCACATGCTGCCCCTGCACTTTCCAGCCAATATCACAAAAGCAAGTATTAACGACATCCTGCAAACGTGCTGCGTTATTGCCCAGCAAACGCACCGCCTGATTACCCGGCTGGTTATAGGCCGCTTCCATCGCTTCGGTCACCGCTTCCGGGGTCACCCCTGGTGCCAGTTTGGCAGTAATAGTGGCCAGAATGCCCCGTTTGAAATTGCCCAGATGTGGGGTAAAGATGACATCAGTGTCCAGGTGCGCGGCAATTTCCGGCTGATGACGGTGAGTAAAGACACCGTATGCCATCAGGCTGACTTCGCAAAAACTGTTGGTCATGCTGGCTTTACGGCCAGCACCTGACACACCGCTGACCGCATTGATCACAGGCCATTGCTGGGTATCGAGCAGTCCCGCTGCCAGCAGCGGTTTCAGGGCCAGTTGCGACGCGGTCGGATAACAGCCGGGCACGGCCACCAGCTGGGCTGTGGCTATCGATTCAGCATTCCACTCCGCCAGACCGTACACAGCCGCATCCAGCCAGTTCGCGTGCTGATGCGCAAAGCCGTAATACTGAGTATAAAATTCATCGCCCTTCACCCGAAAAGCACCGGACAGGTCAAATACCTGACAACCCGCCGCCAGGAAAACAGGGGCCAGGTCATGGCTGACTTCATGCGCCGTTGCCAACAGCACAATATCGGAAGCCTGTGCCACCGCGGCCACATCCGTCAAAGGTTGCAGTGGCAGGTCAATCTGCCCGCGCAACTGGCCATGCAGTTCACTGATCGCCTTATTAGCGTCCAGACTGTTTTCAGACACATAAAGTCCGGCCAATTGCAGATGGGGGTGTTTATGGACCATAGCGGCCAGCTCTGCGCCGGTATAACCGCTGGCACCGATGATAGATGTGTTCAACATATTGGATCCCGTTGTCATCGTTGTGAAATTCACTATCAAGAAAATATGATTACTGTGATTAGCGTGTGGCGCCGGCAGGCGCAATAGAAAGGTGCCAGAGGCACCAGGCGATAGAGACTTAGCGTCGTCGGAAGGAATACTGCTTGTAATTCATCGCCTGGTTCATACTACTACTGATGGCCTCTGGTCATTCGGATAAAAGGGTTGTGAAACCTGATTCTCTGGCGAGAAAGGTTCGAGCGAACCCCACAGCAGCAGAGAATATTTTTATTCACTTATAATGAATTTTTATATTTACCTTTTCCTGCCTTTTGTGTCAAGTGAAGCAGAAGAAAAAATGCCTTTGCTGGCGCAACACCAGTGTTAAAGCGCACGCTAGAGCTGTAAAGATAAAGAAAGTAAATTACAGGAATGAGACACGTAACGCCCTTATGCAGGATAAACTGGTGGGATTTTGGTCTAAAAAGGGTGCACTTATTGACCTTTCGCCCCAATGAAGGCTAGATTGTTGGCTACGCCTTGGCGATTGGATGTAACAAAATTACGATATGGATGCGATATGAACGAAAAGTACAGTGCGTTAAAAAGCAATGTCAGTATGCTTGGTCACTTGCTGGGTAATACAATCAAGGACGCCCATGGCAGCGAACTGCTGGAGAAAGTAGAAACCATTCGGAAACTGTCTAAGTCGGCCTGCGCCGGCAACAGCGATGACCGGGAAAAACTGATCACAGAGTTGCAGAACCTGCCGGACGATCAGTTGCTGCCTGTGACTCACGCGTTCAGTCAGTTCCTCAACCTGACCAACATCGCCGAGCAGTATCATACGATTTCTCGCCATTGCGAGGAGCTGGTGTGTAATCCGGATGAAATGGACTCGCTGTTCGCCAAGCTTAAAGATGAAAAGATCGGCGAGCTCGACTCCTTGCAAGCGGTCCGCGATTTGAATATCGAACTGGTGCTGACAGCCCACCCGACCGAAATTGCGCGTCGCACCATGATTCACAAGCTGGTGCAAATCAACAAATGCCTGTCCAAACTCGAGCTGAGCGAACTGTCCCACAGTGAGCGCCAGAAAGCCGAGCGCCGCCTGGAGCAACTGATCGCTCAGGCCTGGCATTCCGATGTGATCCGTAAACAACGCCCCAGCCCGCTTGACGAAGCCAAGTGGGGATTTGCCGTGGTTGAAAATTCACTGTGGCAGGCAGTACCGGAGTTTCTGCGTCAGTTTGATGAGAAACTGCACCAGCACCTTGGCGAAAGCCTGCCGCTGGACGCGGCACCGGTCAAGTTCTCGTCCTGGATGGGCGGCGACCGTGACGGTAACCCGTTTGTGACGGCCGAAATTACCCGCGAAGTCTTACTGCTGTCGCGCTGGAAAGCCGCCGACCTGTATCTCAATGATGTCCAGGAGCTGGTCAGCGAGCTCTCTATGGTCGAGTGCAACAGCGAAGTGCGCGAACTGGCCAATGGTGCCCACGAACCTTATCGTGAGATCATCAAAGGCCTGCGGACTTTACTGACCCAGACCCGCGATGTGCTGGATGCTCAGATCAAAGGCAGCGACAGCGTGCCGAAAGTGGCCATCCTGGAAGACATAGATCAGCTGTGGCAACCGCTGCACGCCTGTTACCGCTCACTGCATGAGTGTGGCATGTCTATCATTGCCGATGGGTTACTGCTTGATACCCTGCGCCGTATTCAATGCTTCGGCGTCCACCTGGTGCGCCTGGATATCCGTCAGGAAAGCACACGCCATTCGAATGTCATTTCTGAACTGACCCGCTATCTGGGGCTGGGCGACTACGATCAGTGGAGCGAGCAGGACAAAGTGGCCTTCCTGGTTCGTGAGCTGGCGTCAAATCGTCCCCTGCTGCCACGTAACTGGCAGCCATCGGAAGCGGTACAGGAAGTGCTGGATACCTGCCGTGTCGTAGCTGAACAGCCGCGCCAGGCACTGGGGGCCTATGTAATTTCCATGGCCCGTACCGCCTCGGATGTACTGGCGGTCCATTTGCTGCTGAAAGAATCCGGCTGCACCTTCCGTCTGGATGTCTGCCCGCTGTTTGAAACTCTGGATGACCTCAATAATGCGGAGTCTGTGATTACCCAGCTGATGAGCATCGACTGGTATCGAGGTTTCATCCAGAATCATCAAATGGTGATGATCGGCTATTCCGACTCAGCTAAAGATGCCGGTGTCACCGCGGCAGGCTGGGCGCAATACCGCGCGATGGAAGCCCTGGTCAATGTGTGTGATAACGCAGGTGTTGAACTGACCCTGTTCCACGGTCGTGGCGGCAGTATTGGTCGTGGCGGCGCACCCGCGCACGCGGCCCTGCTGTCTCAGCCTCCGCGCAGCCTCAAAGGTGGTCTGCGGGTGACCGAGCAAGGCGAGATGATCCGCTTTAAACTGGGTCTGCCTGATGTGGCCGTCAACAGCCTGAACCTGTACGCCAGTGCCATTCTGGAAGCCAACCTGCTGCCGCCGCCGGCGCCTAAACAGCAGTGGCGTGATGTGATGGACGTGCTGTCAGATGTCTCCTGCGAAGCCTATCGCTCGGTGGTCCGCGGCCATGATTCCTTCGTGCCTTATTTCCGCGCCGCCACACCTGAAATGGAGCTGGGTAAACTGCCACTGGGTTCTCGCCCGTCCAAGCGGAATCCTCAGGGCGGCGTAGAAAGCTTACGCGCCATCCCGTGGATTTTCGCCTGGAGTCAGAACCGTCTGCTGCTGCCAGCCTGGCTGGGTGCCGGTAAAGCAATTCAGCATGTCATCGATCAGGGCCATTCTGAGCTGCTGGAAGAAATGTGCCGTGAATGGCCATTCTTCTCAACGCGACTAGGTATGCTGGAAATGGTATACAGCAAAACCAATATCCAGATTGCCGAATACTATGATCAGCGGCTGACCGATAAGAGTTTATGGCCGCTGGGACAGGAACTTCGCAATCAACTGCAACAGGATATCAAGGTGGTTCTCAACGTGGAGAACAGCGATCACCTGATGGAGCAGGATCCCTGGGGGGCAGAATCTATCCGGCTGCGCAATGTGTATGTTGAGCCACTCAACATGCTGCAGGCGGAGTTACTGCACCGTACCCGCCAGCTGGAGAGCGAATCGCCGATTCTGGAAGAAGCCCTGATGGTCACCATTGCCGGCATTTCCGCCGGTATGCGTAATACGGGTTAATACTTCACCTCTTCGCAACATCAAACAGGCCGCCGGCAGGTGGCCTGTTTTTTTTGTCCATAATTTAGACAGCATAACTTTCTTCCTTTCAACTAAGGTCTATATGAGTGCTGTGAATCAATTTGATTGAAACTTTGTGCACTGCGCGCAGTCTACATAATTGGACGAGCGTCACAAGATAAGTAATTGCTCACTGTTCATCATGGAATATTTATGCTTCCAGTGGTTGCAGAGAATAAATTGATGATATCCTATGTGATCTCGACCGGGCACTGCAACAAGACGATTATAAAAACGCCTGAGAGCGGAAGGGTAACGTTATGCCTGGTCGGTTTATTTTTTTGTAGTATTTTAACGGATAGAAGAGATGTCACTACCACACGTCATATTGACCGTGCTGAGTTCGCGCGACGCGACCGGCTACGACATAACTAAAGAGTTTTCTCACAGTATCGGCTATTTCTGGAAAGCCAGTCACCAGCAGGTTTACCGTGAGCTAAACAAAATGGCCACCAACAATCAGGTTACCTGCAAACTGGAACCTCAGGAAGGCAAGCCGGATCGCAAGGTCTACTCTATCACTGATCTGGGCCGTCAGGCGCTGTTTGAGTGGTTCCAGGAGCCTGCCCGCAATCCGACCATTCGTGATGAATTCTCTGCCAAACTCCTGGTTTGCGGTGTACACAACTCACTGCCTATGCAGCGCCAGTTGGAAGCACTGATCGAGGAATCACACACCCTGATGAACCATTACCACGAGCTGGAAAAAGTCCATTTCGCCAATTACAAAGAAATGGATCGTCAGTCGCGCCTCGATCGCCTGACACTGCGTCGCGGTATCCATAACCGACAGGCTTGGATCGACTGGGCGGAAGAAGTCCTGGTAGAACTGCAAGATATCGACAGCGCCGACAGCAATGTCGCCATGGCCGCTGAGTAACCCTGCAGACCCTGATACACTGGCATCAGTGACCTATCGGCTCCTCAGCTACTCATCAGGGCCGATTCGTCATCTGCCAGCCAGATACAAAAAAAGCCGCAATGCGGCTTTTTCTTTTCCTGCCCGCTACTGTCATCAGGCAATGACGTCAGCTTCGGCACGCACACCTAAGGTATGGCAAATCGCATAAGTCAGCTCAGCACGGTTAAGGGTGTAGAAATGGAAATCTTTAACCCCTTCACGGCTCAGTACCCGCACCATATCAATCGCGTTACTGGCCCCGACCATCTGACGGCTCAGTAAATCGTCATCCAGCCCCTGATATTGTTTCTCTAACCAGTTAGGGATTTTCACATTGTTGGCCTGCGCGAAGCGCTTGGCCTGCTTCATGTTCACCACAGGCAAGATGCCCGGGACGATTTCGACATCAATACCGGCGGCAACACAGCGATCACGAAAGCGCAGGTAGCTTTCAACATCAAAAAAGAACTGAGTGATTGCACGGCTGGCACCGGCATCGACTTTACGCTTGAGGTTAATCAGGTCGGCCTGGGCACTTTTCGCTTCCGGGTGCACTTCAGGGTAAGCCGCCACAGAAATATCAAAATCCGCTTCTTCACGCAGCAGCTCGACTAAATCGACCGCATACATATCCGGCTTACCGCCCTGTGGCGGCAAATCGCCCCGCAGCGCCACGATATTGCGTATCCCGCTTTTCCAGTAGTCACGGGCGATGGCACGCAGTTCATCACGCGTGGCATCGATACAGGTCAGGTGAGGCGCGGCCAGCAGGCCGGTCTGATCTTTGATGTCTTTGATGATCGAGTGGGTACGGTCACGCTCGCCTGAGTTGGCACCGTAAGTCACAGACACAAATTTCGGCTTGAGCGTTTTCAGACGATGGATTGATGACCAGAGGGTTTCTTCCATCGCAGGCGAACTTGGCGGAAAGAATTCAAATGATACATTGATTGCGCCGTTCAAATCGGCGATGTTTTGATTTAACGCATCCAAGTGACTGGCGTAAGAATAACCCATAATTGAAACCTTCCTGCTGCTGGCCTGCGGCCTTCCCTCTGAACTCTGACGCCAAACAACCATTTAGACGTCTATATGTCCACAGAATGTCTTGTAACCAAATTAATGTCAACCGCGTGAACATGAATTTTTCTCAACATCAAAACCCAGTTTATTCAAGTCCAGAGTTTTACTATGCCGATTGCCCGCCAGGCAGCACCAATGCTGGGAAAAAACAGCAACAAGAAACAAAAAGGGCAGCGCAAGGCTACCCTTTGGATCTATCTCATAACGGGAAAATCTTACAAAAGCCGGGCCAGTCGGTTCAAATCCGACAATAACGCCCCTGCCGTCACATCCCTGCCCGCACCAGGACCGCGGATAACAAGCGGATTGTCCCGGTACCAGCGGCTTTCAATCGCAAAGATGTTGTCGCACGGCAGTAGGTTCGCCAGCGCATGCTCAGGCTCCAGCGCTTCCAGGCCCACCACGGCGTGACCATTTTTGTCCAGCCGCGCGATATAGCGCAGGACTTTTCCCTCACGCTGCGCTTTGCTCAGGCGCGCCTGCAAGCGCTCATCAAGCACATCACTTTGCTCAAAAAAGGCGTCCAGACTCAGGGCTTCCAGCTCCTCTGGCACCAATGACTCAACTTTGACCTGTTCAGGCTCCAGTGCCAGTCCGGATTCACGCGCTAAAATCACCAGCTTTCGCATCACGTCGCTGCCGTCCAGATCGTGGCGGGGATCCGGCTCCGTCAGCCCCTGCTGCCAGGCCTGTTCAAGCAACTGACTGAAAGGCAGGCTGCCGTCGAACTGCTGGAACAGCCAGGACAGAGTGCCCGAGAAAATGCCGGATACGGCAATAATCGTATCCCCGCTGTCGCGCAAATCTTTGACCGTATGATTGACCGGCAATCCGGCCCCCACAGTGGCGTTATACAGCCAGTGGCGGCTGCTTTTCTCGAACGCATCCACCACAGCGCGGTAGACTTTGCCTTTTGCAGAACCGGCGACTTTGTTGGCAGAAATCAGATGCAGGCCGTGGCTGGCAAATTCCGGGTAACGCTCAGACAGTGCTTTGCTGGCGGTGACATCCAGTACCACCAGCTCATCATAGTCATGCTGCCCCAGAGCCGGGAGCCAGTCCGTGCCGTCTGTGGCTTCATCATCAAACCGGGTCAGAGCCTGAACTGGCTCAATGCCCTGCAGATTAAGCCAGTAGCGCCGGCTGTCGGCCACCCCTATCAGGGTAAAGCTCATGCCGTGACGCTTTTCCAGCGCCACCTTTTCTTCTTCCAGCAACTCCAGCCAGCGGCTGCCGATATTGCCCTTGCCGCACAAGATCAGACCGATACGCTTTTGCGCCTGGAACAAATTTTGGTGAATCAGCTGAACCAGGGCCTGGGTATCGGCCTGCCGCAGCACCGCCACCAGACTCAGCCCGGATTCGGCTTCGGCAATAAATTCGACCGGCTGGCCTTTCAACTGCTGCTGGAAGCCATGACAGTGCACAGGGTTTATCACCACCCCGGCCCCTACCGCGGCCACCATAGTAAAACCGTCGCGCAAACGGATCTCGGCCGGTAAACCGCTGTCCTGCAGCAGTGCCAGTACCCCGTTGGCCACTTCGGCGGTATATGCCAGCAGAATCTGTCCTTTGTCGGTTTCCACCGCTTGAGCCAGCGGGATCAGCTGCGCTTTCGGCAGCAGAGTCGCCAGCTCGCGCTCCACCTGCTCCAGCGTCTGGGCACGGGAGACAGACAGCTCCAGCAGACAGACCTCATCCAGAGAGGTAATGATTTTGGCGCCACGGCCAGATGCCAGTACCCGCTCCACACGGGTCGAGCCAGATTCCGGCTGCAGGCTGCAGCGCAGTGTCAGGTCGATGGCACTCTGGGCCACAGGTTGCAGCGTGCGGCTGTGCAGCACAGGAGCCGCCAGACGAGCCAGCTCGTCGGCCTCATCAAGACGCAGCAAGGGCAACAGACAAGCATCACTGACCAGACGGGGATCCGCACTGTAGACACCGGCGACATCACTCCAGATGGTCACCCGGCTGACACCGGCCAGGGCGCCGATAACAGTGGCGGAATAATCCGAACCATTGCGCCCCAGCAGTACGGTTTCTCCGGCTTGATTGCTGGCCATAAAACCTGTGATCACCATGCGATGACCACTGTGCTGTGCCAGCTCATTTTGCAGCAACGGCAGTGAACGGCCGCGGTCAACTTCCGGCTGAGCGGCGCGCTCGGCACGCAGGAAACTCCGCGAGTCCAGCGCACGTGCCGCCATGCCTTTGTGTGTCAGCAGTGCGGCCAGTAATCGGGAGGACCAGAGTTCACCGTGTCCGAGTACCCAGGCTTGTCTGGCCGGGGTGATCTCGCTGTCAGTAAGCTGACCCAGCTCACTGAACTCCAGATGCAGCGAGGTTAACAGCTCATCCGCCACGGTTTCCTCTAGCAGCTCTTCGATGAGGTGCTGCTGGAAGGTGCGCAAATCCTGCAGGCTTTCATGCGCCAGCCGGCCATCTTTGCTCAGCAAAGACAGCCACTGAATCAGTCGGTTGGTTGTTTTACCGGCTGCCGAGACCACCACCAGATCATCGGCGCTGGAATACTGCTCGAGAATATGGACGACATTACGGTAACAGCTGGCATCCGCTAAACTGCTGCCGCCAAATTTGTGCAGCTGACGTGTCAGGGTCATTCACTGACCTCCGCCGCTTTGGTAAAGGCCTGAGCCAGATCGGCAATCAAATCATCAGCATCTTCAAGGCCCACAGACAGACGCAGCAACGACGGCAAGATACCGGCCTCGCGCTGCGCCTCATCCGACATGGCACGGTGGGTCATGCTGGCAGGATGCGCAATCAGGCTCTCCGTGCCGCCCAGTGACTCAGCCAGAGAGAAATCGTGCAAAGACGCCACAAAAACTTCCAGTTGCTGCATGCTGCCGGCCAGCTCAAAACTCAGCATGGAGCCAAAGCCTTTTTGCTGCCGGGCCGCAATCTCATGACCTGGGTGATCTGCCAGGCTGGGGTGATAAATCTTACCCACCAGCGGCTGGGTTTGCAGATAGGCCAGCAGCCGGGCGGAATTTTCTTCATGGACACGCATACGTGCCATCAAAGTACGTACGCCGCGCAGGGTCAGGTAAGCATCAAAGGGCGCGCCGGTGGCGCCGATACAGTTGGCCCACCAGGACAAGTTCTCGGCGTGCTCGCTGTCTTTCGCAATCAGCACCCCGCCAACCACATCGGAATGCCCATTGATATATTTAGTGGTGGAATGCACCACGAAGTCTGCGCCCAGCGCGATAGGCTGCTGCAGCGCCGGCGAGAGGAAAGTGTTATCCACCGCCACCAGCGCTCCCGCGTCATGCGCCTGCAAACACAGCTGCTCGACGTCAATCACCCGCAACAAGGGGTTGGACGGCGTTTCAACCCACACCAGTTTAGGTTTTCTGGCCAGTGCTTCAGCCAGTGCCTTAGGGTTGCCCTGATCGACAAAAAGCACCTTGAAGTCACCTTTGCCGGCACGGGTATTGAACAAGCGGTAGGTACCGCCGTAGCAGTCATGGGGGGCCACAACCAGATCATCCGACCCCAGCTGCGCCGTTGCCAGCAGGTTAATCGCCGCTGTACCGCAACTGGTCACCACACCACCCGCTCCGCCTTCCAGTTCCGCCAGAGTGTCTGCCAGTAAATTACGGGTGGGATTTCCCGAGCGGGAATAATCGTACTGAGGTAAAGTCCCTAATTCAGGGAAGCCATAGGTTGAGGTCAAGTAAATAGGTGGCACCACTGCACGAAATTGCTGATCGGTTTCAATGCCGCTGCGAACAGCGATAGTAGCTGTTTTCTTGTCACTCATGTAATTTGCTTCCTTGTTTCTGGGACCAGGCCAGAGGCCGACGAGAGTAAGATGCTTCAACCTTAGCGAGATTTAAAAAAGACGTCAACACTTCTAGACGTCTATATGTCTTTGCTTGTGGCAGTAAATGCCGCTAAAATTCCCCCCATACAATATTTCAAAACCCTATATCGCTGAGAAGGTAAACAATGGCAAAGTGGAACGGTGAGTACATCAGCCCTTATGCGGAACATGGCAAGAAAAATGAGCAGGTCAAGAAAATCACTGTCTCTATCCCATTAAAGGTGTTGAAAATCCTCACAGATGAACGCACCCGCCGTCAGGTAAATAACCTTCGCCACGCCACCAACAGTGAACTGCTGTGCGAAGCATTCCTGCATGCCTACACCGGCCAGCCACTGCCAACGGATGAAGATATCCGCAAAGATCGCCCTGACGATTTACCGGCAGAAGCTAAGGCCATCATGGACAGCCTGGGTATTGAGTACGAAGACATCAACGAATAATCAACATAACGCCTTGAGATAAAAAAAAACCAGCCATATGGCTGGTTTTTTCAATCATAAGCACACACTGTATGTCATTACACTTCCATGTAACCCACAGGCATTTCGATACGGGCAACGCCGGATTCCACAGCCGCTACCGCAACCGCTTTGGCAACCCGTGGCAACAAACGCGGATCCATAGGTTTAGGGATAATATAGTCCGGACCGAACTCCAGCTTATCCACACCTGCTGCTTTAACAACTTCTGCCGGTACCGGTTCTTTGGCCAGTTCGCGGATAGCGTTCACCGCAGCCAGTTTCATTTCATCGTTAATCTCGCTGGCACGCACATCCAACGCACCACGGAAGATAAACGGGAAACAAATGACGTTATTTACCTGGTTCGGATAATCCGAACGGCCGGTTCCCATGATCAGATCATTACGAACCGCATGGGCCAGCTCAGGTTTAATTTCCGGATCCGGGTTTGAACAGGCAAACACGATCGGCTTGTCAGCCATCAGTTTCAGCGACTCAGGGGCCAGCAGATCCGGGCCAGAGACACCGACAAAGATATCCGCGCCTTCGATAACATCTTCCAGGGTGCGCTTATCTGTGTTGTTGGCAAACAGTTGCTTATACTCGTTGATGTCATCACGACGGGTGTGAATCACACCTTTGCGATCCAGCATGTAGATTTTTTCACGCTGCGCGCCGCATTTGATCAACAGTTCCATACAGGCGACGGCCGCTGCGCCGGCACCCAGGCAGATGATCACTGCTTCTTTGATATCTTTGCCCTGCAGTTCCAGTGCGTTCAGCATACCGGCTGCCGTTACAATTGCCGTACCGTGCTGGTCATCATGGAACACAGGCACCTGGCAACGTTCGATCAGGCGTTTTTCAATCTCAAAACAATCGGGGGCTTTGATATCTTCCAGGTTAATACCACCAAAGGTATCGGCGATATTGGCCACAGTATCAACGAACTCGTCGATGGTACGGTGTTTCACTTCGATATCAATCGAATCCAGGCCAGCGAAACGCTTGAACAGCAGGGCCTTACCTTCCATAACCGGCTTAGAAGCCAACGGCCCCAGGTTACCCAAGCCAAGAATGGCCGTACCATTGGTAATCACAGCAACCATGTTGCCTTTACCTGTGTACTTATACACATTCTCTGCATTCTGGGCGATTTCCCGCACCGGCTCAGCCACACCAGGGCTGTAGGCCAGAGCGAGATCTTCTACTGTATTGGCAGGCTTGCTTAGTTCAACCGAAATTTTCCCGGGGACAGGGTAAGCATGATAGTGAAGTGCTTGTTGACGAAAATCTTCAGACATAATTATTAGAATCCTGAATGGATGGATGTTCTGTTCGGTTCGGTATTGAACAATCAATCATATTCGATAGCAGCACAAAATCCTAGTTCGCACAAGCTGGTAATACCAAGACAATTACCGTGACAGGCCAGAAGATATGCAGGGGTGGACAGGTTGGAGTCAATGACTACAAATAAATCAGTCATTAAAGGCGGGAAGAAACAGCAAATAGCAAAAAGGGACGCATATGCGTCCCTTTTCTCGACAGTGTCTTAAAGCAATTACTTGCTAGACAGAGCGCCGAAACGCTTGTTGAATTTGTCGATACGGCCACCGGTGCTCACTTGACGCTGCTTACCAGTGTAGAATGGGTGACATTTGTCACACACATCCAGGCTGATGTCTTTTTTCATGGTTGAATTAAAAACAAAAGCGTTGCCGCAAGAACATTTTGCGTTTACAGCTGTGTATTCTGGGTGGATACCTTGTTTCATGGGAAACCTCTAAGCTAAGGCCGTGTCGCTCTCCCGATCCAAAGCCGGGCACCACACGTGGTTAATAAATACTGCCAGGCCAAAGGCGCTGGACAAATAGGCGGCGTATGATAATCAATCAGCCGACACAGATCAACCTGCAATCGCAGTGTCGTCTTGCTTTGCCTCACCCCTTGTGCAAGGTACACTGCCATCTACCTGTAAGTATAAGTGATATCAGCCAATACCCATGACTGCCACCATTGCCAGGGTTGCCCTGCCCGTTCCGCTGGACAAAAGCTTCGACTACCTGATCCCATCGGGCCAACGGCCCGTGGTCGGTGGCCGGGTACGGGTGCCATTTGGCCGTCAGCAGCTGACCGGGATAGTGATTGCCCTGACGGAGCAGTCCGATTTTCCCCGCGACCAGCTCAAGCCCCTCAAAGCCGTTCTCGATAGCGAACCGCTGTGGCAACCGCCATTGTTTCAGTTGCTGGAGTGGACCAGCCGCTACTACCAGTACCCTTTGGGCGATACGCTGGCCAATGCCCTGCCTTCGGCCTTACGTAAAGGCAGACCGGCCAATGCCGAGATTCGTTACTGGCAATTGACAGAAAAAGGCCAGGAACAACCTCTGGCAGCGCTCAAACGGGCACCGCGGCAGGCAAAAGTGCTGACGCTGCTGCGCCATGGCGCGCTGAGTCACGATGCCTTACTCGACCAGGAGGTTAACAGCGCCACCCTGAAAACGCTGGCAGAAAAAGGCTGGGTCGACAGTTTTCACACCACAGCGTCCAGCGCCCACTGGCCAACGGATTTCGCCGTCACCGAAGAGAAGCCCCGCCTCAACGAAGAGCAGGCACTGGCGATTGCCAGCATCAATGCCAATCCGGGTTATGCCTGTTACTTACTGGAAGGTGTGACGGGTTCAGGCAAGACCGAAGTCTATCTCAACCTGATTGAGCCGGTGCTGGCCGCCGGTAAACAGGCCCTGGTGCTGGTGCCGGAAATTGGTCTGACGCCGCAGACCATCAACCGTTTTCAGCGTCGCTTTAATGTGCCGCTGTTCACCATTCACTCCGGCCTGAATGATACCGAGCGCCTCAGCGCCTGGCTGGCCGGGCGCGACAATCAGGCCGGCATCATTATTGGTACCCGCTCTGCCCTGTACACCCCGTTCGCGGATCTCGGCATCATTATTGTCGATGAAGAGCATGACTCGTCCTATAAGCAACAGGACAGCCTGCGCTATCACGCCAGAGACATGGCCGTGCTGCGGGCCAGCAAAGAAAACATTCCGGTTGTGCTCGGTTCAGCCACGCCGGCACTGGAAACCCTGCACAATGCCAGAACCGGCAAATACCACCACCTGCATCTGACCCGCCGCGCCGGTAACGCTCAGGCCGCCCGTCACGGGGTACTGGACATGAAAGGACTCCATCTGGAGGCAGGACTGTCCGCACCGCTGATTGCCCGTATGCGCCAGCATCTGAGCGCTGGCAATCAGGTGATGCTGTTTCTCAACCGCCGCGGGTTCGCGCCGGCGCTGATGTGCCACGAATGTGGCTGGCTGGCGGAGTGTAAGCGATGCGATGCGTATTACACTTACCATCAGCACTCCGGCGAGCTTCGCTGCCACCATTGCCAGACCCAGCGTCCTGTCATGCCCCAGTGTCAGCAGTGCGGCTCGACTCAGCTCCAGACCGTCGGGGTCGGCACCGAGCAGCTTGAACACCAGCTCGCCAGCTTGTTTCCTGAGTTCCGTACCGTGCGCATTGATCGCGACAGTACCCGCCGCAAAGGCAGCCTGGACAATTACCTTGAGGCGGTCAGAAACAAGGAGTACCAGATCCTGATCGGCACCCAGATGCTGGCCAAAGGTCACCACTTTCCGGATGTGACCCTGGTAGCGCTGGTCGATGTCGACAGCGCCCTGTTCAGTAATGACTTTCGGGCTGCGGAGCGGCTGGCACAGCTGTTCATCCAGGTCGCAGGCCGTGCTGGCCGCGCCAGTAAACCGGGTGAAGTGCTGCTGCAAACCCACCATCCGGAACACAGCCTGCTTCAGGCCCTGCTCTACAAAGGGTACGACCACTTTGCTGTTCAGGCGCTGACAGAACGCCGTCAGGCCATGTTGCCGCCTTTTACTTATCTGGCACTGTTCAGAGCCGAAGCAGCGCAAAGTGAGCTGGCCGAGCAGTTTCTGCATCAGATGCGCGGCATTCTGGAGGCCAGCCCGCTGTTTGAGGCTCACACTCTGGTGCTGGGCCCCAATCCGGCGCCTCTCTCCCGCCGCGCCGGTCGCTACCGGTGGCAGTTACTGCTGCAGGCGCCCGACAGGAAAACCCTGCAAACTCTGCTGTCTGTGGCCCGTCCTGCCATTAACTTGCTGCCATTGGCGCGGAAAGTGCGCTGGTCGCTAGACGTCGAACCTCAGGATTTAAGCTGAAGATAAGATAATTAATGCGATTTGGATCACAAGCCCAATGTAATTTATGCTATTTGGCACATGTTTAAACCCGCATAAAGCGCCTACAATAACAGGCTTGTTGGACCAGGTTTCTGCACCGATTTGGCTGCGATCCTCCAGCATTATTGAGAGAAATGTCTTAGAGAGGAACTATTTATGGCGACAATGAAGGATGTTGCCCAGCTAGCCGGAGTCTCTACCGCGACTGTGTCGCGCGCTCTGATGAACCCGGAAAAAGTGTCAGCCTCGACCCGTAAAAAAGTCGAACAGGCTGTCATGGATGCTGGCTATTCCCCGAATTCCCTGGCTCGTAACCTTAGGCGCAATGAATCCAAAACCATTGTCGCTATCGTCCCCGACATCTGCGATCCCTATTTCACGGAAATTATCCGGGGGATTGAAGAAGCGGCGATGGAATATGGCTACCTGGTACTGCTGGGCGACAGCGGCCAGCAGAAAAGCCGGGAGAACTCATTCGTGAATCTGGTGTTCACCAAGCAGGCAGACGGCATGTTACTGCTGGGCACGGATTTACCCTTTGATATCAGCAAACCGGAACAGAAAAACCTGCCTCCTATGGTGATGGCCTGTGAGTTTGCCCCTGAGCTGGAGCTGCCGACCGTCCACATTGATAACCTGACCGCAGCATTTGAAGCCGTGAACTACCTGACCCAGATGGGCCACAAACACATTGCCCAAATCACAGGTCCCGACAGTGCCATGCTCTGCCAGTTCCGCTCTCAGGGTTATCAGCAGGCCCTGCGCCGTGCCGGCACAGAACTGAATCCGGCTTACACGGTAAAAAGTGATTTCACCTTTGCCGGCGGTGCCCGCGCTGTGACCACCCTGTTATCGCTGCCGGAGCCACCGACCGCCCTGCTGTGCCACAACGATGTCATGGCCATCGGCGCCATGCAGCAAGCCAAGCGATTAGGGATCAATGTCCCTCAGGATCTGTCTATCGTAGGGTTTGATGATATCCAGTTCGCCGAATACTGCGATCCGCCGCTGACCACAGTGTCGCAGCCACGCTATGAAATTGGCCGTCAGTCGATGCTGATGCTGCTGGACATACTGCAAGGTAAGGACATAGCTGCCGGTTCGCGCCTGCTGGATGCCAAGCTGGTCATCCGGGAAAGTGCCGCGCCGCCGCCAACCAAGCCGCAATAGCCACCGCGACCTGAGCTGAAAAAATCACCACTTTGAGCAAAAGGTCACAGAATGATCGGGAAGCTCTGCCTCTGTGGCAGGTACAGGCTTCCCGACACTAGCCAGTGTGGACACTTCTTTGTACCATGTCAGACCATTAGTCCAACAATCATCAAGACATTGTGGCAACCAAAGATTACGTCAAGCGAGGCCGGGCCGCGAAAAAGCCCGCCAGAAGAACGCCTTCCCGCAGCAGCAAACCCAGTGGCCAGTTCCCGGTAAAATGGGCACTGATCGCCCTGTGCCTGGTTATTGCCCTCGGCTATGGCTTATATTTTCTGTCTTCGTCACCCAAGCCTGCAGCACCCCATGCGACCCCGGTTAAGCCGCCGCCGGTCACAGTCAAAGACAAAACGCCGCCTGCACCTGCCGCCAAACCCAAGCAGGAAACCAGCACCAAAGTCGACACCAAGCCTGTGACTGCGCCTAAGCAACAAGAAAAATTACCGCCTAAACCGGCAGAAAAATGGCGCTACATCGAAGAGCTGGAAAATAAAGAAGTGCAGGTGGAAGCGAAAAAGGTACCGGATAAGCCGGGTCGCCCTTATCTGATGCAGTGTGGCGCTTACCGCTCGCCAGGGCAGGCGGAGGAGCGCAAAGCCATGATTGCTTTCCAGGGGCTCACCAGCCAGATCAAAGTGTCTCAGGGTGAAAAAGGCAGCTGGTATCGCGTAGTACTCGGCCCATACCCGCAGAAACGCAAAGCCGAAAGTGATCGCAATATGCTGCGTCGGGCCGGGATTGAACCTTGCGCCATCTGGTACTGGGACGCCTGAGTCGTTTGCTGACCTGATAACGGCTAACTACACTGATTAAGGATGCTGAAGCAGACAAAACGCTGCCAAGGCATCCTTTTTTTATGGCCTTCACCGCGCAGATTGTTTCGTTTGCCTTGAAATCGGAAACCACCATCCCCAGATCTGCGGCTATACCCATACCGGCCCACGAGCCGGACTGATGCTAAGAGGTAATACCGTGACAACCATAGTCTCTGTACGTCGCAATGGAAAAGTCGTCATCGCCGGTGATGGCCAGGTCTCACTGGGCAATACCGTCATGAAGGGCAATGCCCGCAAAGTCCGCCGCTTATACAACAATCAGGTACTGGCAGGATTCGCCGGCGGTACCGCCGATGCCTTCACCCTGTTTGAGCGTTTCGAACGCAAGCTGGAAATGCACCAGGGGCACCTGATGAAAGCCGCGGTCGAACTGGCAAAAGACTGGCGTACCGACCGTAGCCTGCGCCGCCTGGAAGCCTTACTGGCCGTTGCGGATGCCACCGCCTCGCTGATCATCACAGGTAACGGTGATGTGGTTCAGCCGGAAAACGACCTGATTGCCATTGGCTCAGGCGGTAATTTTGCGTTATCCGCAGCCCGGGCGCTGCTGGAAAACACCGAGCTGGATGCTCGCACCATAGCTGAGAAGTCGCTGACCATTGCTGGTGATATCTGCGTTTACACCAATGACTTCCAGACTGTTGAAGAACTCGATACCCAGTAAGGATTCCCCATGTCTGAAATGACTCCCCGCGAAATTGTTCATGAACTGAACCGCCATATTATCGGCCAGGACAAGGCCAAGCGTGCTGTGGCTATTGCGCTGCGTAACCGCTGGCGTCGCATGCAGCTGCCGGAAGAGCTGCGCGTTGAAGTGACCCCGAAAAACATCCTGATGATAGGGCCGACCGGTGTCGGTAAAACCGAAATCGCCCGCCGTCTGGCTAAACTGGCCAACGCCCCTTTCATCAAGGTTGAAGCCACCAAATTCACCGAAGTCGGTTATGTCGGTAAAGAAGTGGAAACCATCATCCGCGATCTGACTGACGTTGCGGTCAAAATGACCCATCAGCAGGCCACCGAAAAAGTCCGCTTCCACGCTGAAGAGCTGGCAGAAGACCGCATCCTGGATGTGTTGCTCCCGCCCCCGCGTGATGCCTGGGGCAAGAATGAAGAAAGCGACACCAATTCGGCCACCCGTCAGTCATTTCGCAAAAAGCTGCGCGAAGGCAAGCTGGATGACAAGGAAATAGAAATTGACGTGGCCGCCCCTCAGATGGGTGTCGAGATCATGGCCCCTCCCGGCATGGAAGAAATGACCAATCAGCTGCAGGGCATGTTCCAGAATCTGGCGGGCAACACCACCAAAAAGCGCAAGATGAAAATCAAAGATGCGCTCAAAGCGGTGACCGAAGATGAGGCCTCCAAGCTGGTTAATCAGGAAGAGCTGAAAGAGCTGGCTATCCACGCAGTTGAGAACAACGGTATCGTCTTCATTGATGAGATCGACAAAATCTGTAAGCGTGGCGAAAGCTCTGGCCCGGATGTGTCCCGCGAAGGGGTCCAGCGTGACCTGCTGCCGCTGGTGGAAGGTTCGACGGTCTCGACCAAACATGGCATGGTCAGAACCGATCATATCCTGTTCATCGCGTCCGGCGCCTTCCAGGTAGCACGTCCGTCTGATCTGATCCCGGAGCTGCAGGGCCGTCTGCCAATTCGTGTTGAACTTGAAGCCCTGACCAGCGAAGACTTCAAGCGTATCCTGACCGAGCCGAACGCGTCGCTGACCGAGCAGTACCGCGCCCTGATGGCCACGGAAAATGTCACCATCAGCTTTACTGAAGATGGCATTGCCCAGATTGCCGATGCGGCCTGGCAGGTCAACGAGCGCACCGAAAATATCGGTGCCCGCCGTCTGCACACTGTGCTGGAGCGCCTGATGGAAGAGCTCTCTTATGATGCCTCCGAGCAGGGCGGTAAAGAGCAGATCATCGATAAAGCCTATGTGCATGCCCATCTGGGCGAGCTGGTGGAAGACGAAGATCTCAGCCGCTTCATCCTGTAACCCGAGTAGTTAACTTAGCCACTCGGTTATCCTTACTCAGCGGGATGCCAGATTATCGATCGGCATCCCGTTTTTTATCTTCTTGTTGCGCCAGAACAACATTCCTTTCTGTAATCGGGCCATACTCACACCCTATACTGTCTTTATCTTGGGATCATGGCTTTGTCCTCTCTTTCCGTCTGGCTGGATGCGACCCGGCCCAAAACCCTGCTGCTGGCCATGGCCGCTTTGCTGTGCGGTAACAGCCTGGCCGCTGCCCAGGGGCACTTTTCACCGGCGATCGCCCTGCTGGCTCTGCTGACAGCTTTGCTGCTCCAGATATTGTCTAACCTGGCCAACGATTATGGCGACGTGCGCAAAGGAACGGATAACCGCCACCGACTGGGGCCGCAGCGCGGACTGCAGCAGGGCCGGATTTCCCTACCTGCCATGCGGGCAGCCATAACCGTAACCCTGACGTTAACCACCCTGAGCGGCATCGCCCTGCTCTGGCTGGCCCGACCATCCCTCACCGTCTTGCTCAGCTTTATGGCCCTGGGTGTCGCTTCTGTGCTGGCAGCACTGGCCTATACCTTAGGCGCGAAACCTTATGGTTATCGCGGGTTGGGCGATCCTGCGGTACTGTTCTTCTTCGGCTGGGTCGCCGTCGGCGGCAGCTATTATCTGCAGAGCCAACAGTTCCAATGGGCCATTTTACTGCCAGCGACGGCCAGCGGACTGCTGGCGGTCGGGGTACTGAATCTCAATAACCTGCGTGATATTGATAACGACAGGGCCTGCGGAAAACTCACTCTGGCGGCAAGACTCGGTCCGACAGCAGGCCGCTGGTATCACCTGCTGCTCATGGCAGCCAGCCTGCTCGGCTTTGCGGCCTATGCCCTGCTGACAGCCCGTTCACCGTGGGGCTGGTTGTTTCTGCTGGCCGCCCCCTGGTTGCTGGCGCATGCCGCTAACGTGCTGGCCACGCAAAAAGCGCAATCATTGGCTCCTATGCTGGCCTTACTGGCTAAAATAGCACTGATGACTAACCTGCTGTTTGCCATCGGATTGCTTGCCGACCGCTAAAGCATGGCGTCGAGATTGCAATGCAGCCTGAGCTGGTTATACTTTCAGCAAGTTAGTGAATGGGCGCTTTCTGCTTCCTGTCCTGCTTAATATTACTGCCAATAAAGAAGCGAGCTTATGGAATACAATACCTCTGAACTCTGTGATATTTACCTCGACCTGGTTGACGTGGTTGAGCCAATGTTCAGCTCTTACGGTGGCCGAAGCTCATTCGGAGGCCAGATCACCACAGTAAAATGTTTTGAAGACAATGGTCTGCTTCAGACTGTGCTGGCAGAACCGGGCGCTGGACGAGTCCTGTTAATTGATGGTGGCGGTTCGCTTCGTCGCGCGCTGATTGATGCCGAACTGGCGCAAATGGCAGTACAGAGTGAGTGGGAAGGCATCATAGTGTATGGCTGTGTGCGCCATGTCGATGAATTAGATGAGCTGGATATCGGTATTCAGGCCATGGCTTCAATTCCAGTCGGCGCTGACAAGCAAGGAACGGGGGAAGTAGACGTCGCTGTTAATTTCGGGGGAGTCACCTTCCTGCCGGAAGATCATCTCTATGCAGACAACACCGGGGTAATTTTGTCTCCGGAACCTCTGGATATCGACTGATACCCCGCTGACATTCTGTGCGCTTTAAAGAAAAACAGAGCCAAATGGCTCTGTTTTTCTTGCGGGTGGCAGTTGTTGTGGAAATTATTCCACCGTTTCCATTTTACCCAGCAGCATGCGGACACGCTCCTGCCACGCCTGATGATCATTACGCAGCTTCTCGTTATCCTGGACCAGTGACTCACGATCTGCGCGCAGTTCCTGAGCAAGGTTTACCAGATTATCGTTTTTCTCTTTCAGTTCTTCCACTTCCATCTGCAGCAGGGAAATGGTATCGACAGCCATTTGCACTTTGGCTTCCAGCTGTTCCAGCATCTCTAAAGACATAATTTTCACCCTATCAGCACCTGCGCAAGACCGCAGCTTAAACTGCGTCTACCAGGCAAATTACAATTCCAATGTAGCCCCTATTCTAACTAGGCCTTATTCGTCTGGCATCTACTAATACCACGCTTTGCCACAATCGGATAAAAATCATCCAAACTTCCACAACATTTTACCTTCAGTAAGGCATCGCGCGCTGCCAGACACGGTGAACTGTTAGCGATCACTCAGTTTTCCCCTGCACATTTTGAACCGCTGCGGCTGACATGCTAGTGTTCGCGCCTCTCAACACGAAATAGAGTATTAACTCTATTCATACCTTTCGCTTTCCTTTCGATATCGACCAATCAAACAAATTATATGCTCGAACGCACATTTTTGATTCGCGGCCCTTTCGGATAAATCACCATTCGAGTATTTTTTGGTCACATAACGATAACAACTCTATTACCTATCACTCGACACAAGGATTGGCACATGACAAAACGACAACCCCCTACGCTGCTTGGCGAATGCCTGGCAGAATTCATTGGCACCGGACTGCTCATCTTCTTTGGAGTAGGCTGTGTCGCCGCGCTGGTGTTAGCAGGTGCTAACTTCGGTCAATGGGAAATCAGTATTATGTGGGGACTTGGAGTCACCATAGCGATTTATTGCACGGCGGGTGTCTCCGGCGCGCACATTAACCCGGCCGTCACCATTGCATTAGCCATTTTTCACGGTTTTGATAAAGCAAAAGTACTCCCTTACATCCTGTCTCAACTGGCTGGCGCCTTCTGCTCGGCCGCGTTGATATACGGCCTTTACAGCAATCTGTTCACCGAATTCGAAAGTGCGCATGGGATTGTTCGCGGCAGTGTCGAAAGCCTGGCCACGGCTGGCATTTTTTCTACCTACCCGAATCCTGCCCTGTCATTGAGCGGCGCCTTTGCCGTCGAGTTTGTCATTACCGCTGTGCTGATGTTTGCCATTCTGGCCATAGGTGATGAGAAAAACGGTACACCCCGTGGTGCTCTTGGCCCGGTACTGATAGGTATACTGATCGCCGTGATTGGTGGCTCACTCGGCCCGCTGACTGGCTTTGCCATGAACCCGGCCCGGGATTTTGGCCCCAAGTTTTTTGCTTACCTGGCTGGCTGGGGCGACATGGCGCTGACTGGCGGAAAAGATATTCCTTACTTTATCATCCCTATTCTGGCGCCGATTGCCGGTGCCGGCTTCGGTGCCTGGCTGTATCCGAAAGTCATTGGTGTCTATCTGCCGGGTAACCGCTGTACCCTGCCGAACCAATGTGAATCAGACAATGAGAAAGAAGTCGCGCAAGCCTGATTGCAGCGCTATCTATAATTAATCAGAGAAGAGGATCCTCAGATGACCACAGAACAAAAGTACATCGTCGCACTCGATCAGGGAACCACCAGTTCACGCGCTGTGATCATGGATCATGACGCCAACATAGTCTGCACTGCGCAGCGCGAATTCACTCAAATCTACCCCAAAGCGGGCTGGGTTGAGCACGACCCGATGGAAATCTGGGCCAGTCAAAGCTCCACTATGGTGGAAGCCCTGGCCAAAGTCGGTATCCGCACCGATCAGATTGCCGGTATCGGTATCACCAACCAGCGTGAAACCACCATTGTCTGGGACAAGAACACAGGCAAACCTGTCTACAACGCCATTGTCTGGCAGTGCCGCCGTACCGCCGACATCTGCCAGCAGCTGAAACAGCAACAGGATCTGGAAGCCTACATCCGTGACAACACAGGCCTGGTCGTGGACCCGTATTTCTCCGGCACCAAAATCAAGTGGATTCTGGACAACGTCGAAGGAGCCCGTGAGCAGGCCGAAGCAGGTAACCTGCTGTTCGGTACCGTAGATACCTGGCTGATCTGGAAACTGACCCAAGGCCGTGTTCATGTCACCGACTACACCAACGCCTCCCGGACTATGCTGTTTAACATCAACTCGCTGGAGTGGGATGAAAAACTGCTCAAAGTCATGGATATCCCGCTGTCTATGATGCCGGAAGTGAAAGCCTCTTCCGAGATCTACGGTCAGACCAACATTGGCGGCAAAGGCGGCACCCGTGTGCCTATCGCGGGTATTGCCGGTGACCAGCAGGCCGCACTGTTTGGTCAGATGTGTGTGGAACCGGGTCAGGCCAAAAATACCTACGGCACCGGCTGCTTCCTGCTGATGAACACAGGCAAAGAGAAAGTCAACTCGCAGAACGGCCTGCTGACCACCCTGGCCTGCGGCCCGAAAGGCGAGCCGGCTTACGCACTGGAAGGGGCGGTCTTCATGGCCGGTGCCTCGATCCAATGGCTGCGTGATGAGCTGAAACTGCTGGGCGATGCCAAAGATTCTGAGTACTTTGCAGAAAAAGTAGGCAGTGCCAACGGTGTGTATGTGGTGCCGGCCTTCACCGGTTTAGGCGCCCCTTACTGGGACCCGTATGCGCGCGGCGCCATTGTCGGCCTGACCCGAGGTGTCAACAACAACCACCTGATCCGCGCCACACTGGAAAGCATTGCTTACCAGACCCGTGATGTTCTGGATGCCATGCAGGCGGATTCAGGGATCCATCTGGCCGCACTGAAAGTGGACGGCGGTGCGGTGTCCAACAATTTCCTGATGCAGTTCCAGTCTGATCTGCTGAACACCGAAGTGCACCGCCCCGTGGTGACAGAAGTCACCGCACTGGGCGCCGGGTATCTGGCCGGTCTGGCAGTGGGCTTCTGGGACAGCATTGATGAGCTGAAAAACAAAGCCGTACTGGAGCGCAGTTTCACCCCGTGTCCGGATGACAGCAAACGCGCCCGACGCTATAAAGGCTGGAAGCGCGCCGTGGAATGCGCCAAAGGCTGGGCCATCGACGAGGACGAGTAATCCCCGCCGAGCCGTTGTCACGCCGAGTCTTTTCACGCAGAGTGTTTTAACTCTGACCACAAGCCTGCCCTTCCCGGCAGGCTTGTTTTTTTATCGATACCTTGCAGCAGGAAACGCTGCGCTGGCGTCTGTGTTACAATTCGCGCAGAGAATCGACACCCCGATATCTGTGACTGACCTGATATCTTTTTACTGAGTAGTTCTGGAGTTCCCATGAAACGCGATTTGGCAATGGCTTTTTCCCGTGTCACTGAAGGTGCCGCGCTGGCAGGTTATAAATGGCTCGGCCGTGGCGACAAAAACGCCGCTGACGGCGCTGCTGTCGAGGTCATGCGTACCCTGCTAAACAAAACCGAGATCACCGGTGAGATTGTTATCGGTGAAGGGGAAATTGACGACGCCCCTATGCTGTATATCGGCGAGCAGGTGGGTGCCGGTGGCGATGCGGTCGATATCGCGGTCGATCCGATAGAAGGCACCCGGATGACCGCCATGGGCCAGAACAATGCGCTGGCGGTGCTGGCGGCCGGTGAAAAAGGGGCGTTTCTCAAAGCACCTGACATGTATATGGAAAAACTGGTGGTCGGCCCGCAAGCCAAGGGACAGATAGATCTCAATCTGCCGCTGGAAGACAACCTGGTCAATATCGCTGCCGCGCTGGGTAAGCCGTTAGAAAACCTGGTGGTGACCACACTGGCGAAACCGCGCCATGACGAGATTATTGCCAAAATGCAGGCCATGGGCATTCGTGTCTATGCCGTGCCGGACGGCGACGTAGCCGCTTCCATTCTCACTTGCATGCCAGACAGCGAAGTCGACGTAATGTACTGCATCGGCGGTGCGCCGGAAGGTGTGGTCTCGGCGGCGGCCATCCGGGCGTTAGGCGGTGATATGCAAGGGCGCCTGCTGCCACGTTTTCTGGTCAAAGGCGGCAGTGATGACAACTACCGCATGGGCCAGCAGGAAATGGACCGCTGCCGCGAAATGGGTATTGAACCCAATCAGGTCCTGCCGCTGGAGCAAATGGCGAAAAGCGACAATGTGATCTTTGCCGGTACGGGTATCACCAAAGGCGATTTGCTGGACGGCATTACCCGCAATGGCAATATCGCCACCACAGAGACCCTGCTAATCCGCGGTAAATGCCGCACGATCCGCCGAATCAAGTCGATTCATTACCTGGACAGAAAAGACCCGGCTATCCTGCCTCATATTCTCTGACAGCTCTCTGCCGTCCCGGTATGTGATTAGTACCGGGATAACCGCCTGATCATAATAAGACTTTCACTGCTTTTTTTATAAAGCTGGGCTATGCTATTTAGTAAAGCCATTGCTTTATATACTTAGCTGGCCACATAATAGGCGCATGAATACAAGTAATACGACTATGAAAACCATAGATAAAATTCTCCATAGAATGAAGCAAGACGGCCCGGTCACTGCCAAAGCCCTGTCAGAGGAGCTGAGCCTGACGACTATGGGAGTGCGCCAGCACTTGCAGGGATTGGAAGACGACGGTCTGGTGGGGTTTGAAGATATCAAAGCCAAAGTCGGCCGGCCAACCCGTCACTGGCACCTGACAGCTCAAGGCCATGAGCAGTTTGCCGATCGTCACGGTGACCTGATCATTCAAATGCTGGATTCAGTGGAAAATCTGTTCGGTCAGGAAGGCTTGCAGAAGATTTTGCTGCAGCGCGAAGAAGGCACGCTGAACCAGTATCAGCAGGCCATTGCAAAGGCCACAGATTTAAAAGAAAAACTTCAGATTCTGACTACACTGAGGGAAAAGGAAGGTTACATGGCACAGCTGGAGTCCGATGAACACGGCTTCATTCTGATTGAGAACCATTGTCCTATCTGCCATGCCGCGAAGCGCTGCCCCTCTCTTTGTCGATCTGAACTGGCGGTCTTCCAGCGTCTGCTGGGAGACAGTGTGACAATAGAGCGTAACGAACACATTATTGCCGGACAGCGCAGATGCAGCTACCGCATTAATCCGTCCTGAGAATCTGACTATGTAAGAAGGAGATCACAATGGCTGACTGGATCCCTGCCAAGGTTATCAGTAATCGTCACTGGAACAGCGAACTGTTCAGTTTAACGCTGGAGGCGAATATTGAACCCTTTAAAGCCGGGCAATTTACCAAGCTGGCGCTGGAATGCGACGGCAAAATGATCCAACGCGCCTACTCCTTTGTCAATCCGCCCAGCAGCCATCAGATTGAAATCTACGCCACCAGAGTGGCTGACGGTTTGTTGTCCCCTCGCCTGCACGCCCTGCAAGCCGAAGACGAAGTCTTCATCACCGCCCGGGCTAACGGCTTCTTTATCTTAGATGAAGTGCCTGACGGGGATAGCCTGTGGCTGTTGTCAACCGGGACGGCCATCGGGCCCTACCTCTCGATTCTGCGGGAAGACACGGTCTGGCAGCGCTTTCGTAAAATCGTGCTGGTGCATGCCGTTCGCTTTGCCGCCGATCTCAGCTATCAGGCAGAAATCAACGCGCTCAAAGCAGCCCATCCCGAACAGCTGATCGTCCAGCCCTTTGTCAGCCGCGAGCCGGCACCACTTGCGCTCACCGGCCGCATTCCTCAGGCCATTTCAGACGGCCTGCTGGAACGCCATGTCGGCATACCGCTCAATCCTCAAACCTCGCAACTGATGCTGTGCGGTAACCCGGCGATGGTGAAAGACACCAAGGCGGTACTGGAAGCGCGCGGATTTGTGAAAAACCTGCGCCGTAAGCCCGGCCAGATCACTGTCGAGCACTATTGGTAACCGGGCTGGTAGCAGGCTCAGAAGCCACTGCCAGTCTTATTCCCTGTACACTCAGGTCACTTTTATTGAGCGTCTCATCAATGAGACGTTTTTTTCATTCCCCGCCATCTAGTGTTAAGTAAGTCACAGATTTGACGCTTGGGGAATGAGTTATGCAGACGTTACCATCCTTTGATGAACTCAAAAAACTGGCCGAAACGGCACCTGAAGAGCTGGAAGCCTTGCGACTGCGAATGAGCGAGGAAATCATTGAAAACGCCAGCCCAGCCATGCAACCACGCTTGCGCGCGCAGATGAGCCACATCAACCAGGTCATTGCGCGGGGTAAAAACCCGAACCATACCAATATGCTGCTGCGGGCTGAATTACAACAACAATTACAGCGCTTTGCCCGCTCACTGACAGCGCCGGAAACCCTGACAGAACATGAAGCGAAAGTGATGCCGTTTCGCCGTCAGGCATAATGCCAGCGATACGAATACCGAGGGCCAGCCTGAATGCTGGCCCGTTTTTTTGGTCTGAGAGTTAAAGATAGGATCTCCACTTCCAGCTTCAGCTGTCTTTTCAGCTTCAGCTATCTTTTCGACTTCAAATAGGTGTCGATTTCCATATCCCGGATTTCAATCGTCAGGCTGTCAATCGTCGCAGCGTGCTGCTCCAGCAGCGGCATCAGACGCTCTGCCAGTCCGCGCTTACAGTCATCGTCACGCCCCGACAACAAAGCCAGTTCCAGATGAATAAAATTATGAGCATCACCGCCCTCTCCCACCTGCCACTGATGACAAGGATAGGCACGAGATTTCACAGAGGCGGGTTCAAATACCCCGCAGGTTAGCAATGACTGATGAAGATCTTCCAGTAAGGCTGCAACGTTAACGCGCTCAGCAACGGGATCGGCAAATTCCAGCTTCAGGTGGGGCATACAACTCTCCTTGTTGGTCAGGGGCGACCCGATATTCCATTAACTGGCGCATAACTTAGCCGATTTTACTGACGACAGCGACACGGGCATGCAGAAATCCCCTGTTGATCACTTTTCACCATCAATGTGGCTAGCCGCTCTGAGTTGAAAGTGAAAATTTATTACAGCTCAGAGTTCACTTTTGCCGTTGAAACAGGTACAACCGGGCATGGATTTGTTCGAGATTAAGGAAGTTTACGTCTATCGGGCGTATACTGTCGGACGTTTAAACCTGCATTATCAGGCAGGCTGCACTGAACACACTACTGCCTGACAGCGGTGTACTCAGTTTAGTCTGACTTTAGACATCACATAGATATGGAGAAAATCTTATGCGTCATCCTGTAGTTATGGGTAACTGGAAACTAAACGGCAGCAAAGAAATGGTCACCAACCTGCTGACAGGTCTGGATGCCGCGCTGGCTGGCGTTGAGGGCGTTGATGTGGCAGTCGCGCCACCTGTGATGTACCTGGATCTGGCACAGCGTCTGATCAGCCAGGGCAAGAGCAAGATCATTCTGGGTGCCCAGAACGTTGATGTGAACGCCAGCGGTGCTTACACAGGTGATATCTCACCTGAGATGCTGAAAGATTTCGGCGCCAGCCACATCATCATCGGCCACTCAGAGCGTCGTGAGTACCATCACGAGTCGGACGAGTTCGTGGCTCAGAAGTTTGCCTTCCTGAAAGAGAACGGCCTGACGCCTGTACTGTGCATCGGTGAATCTGAAGCGCAAAACGAAGCCGGCGAAACGGTTGCCGTTTGTGCCCGCCAGCTGGACGCTGTGATCAAAACACAAGGTGTTGAAGCCCTGAACGGTGCCATCATCGCCTATGAACCTATCTGGGCCATCGGTACCGGTAAAGCGGCGACTGCCGAGCAGGCACAGGACATTCACGCCGCTATCCGTGCCCACATCGCGTCTTTCAGCGCAGAAGTCGCGAAAAACGTAGTGATCCAGTACGGCGGTTCGGTTAAAGCCGGCAATGCCGCTGAGCTGTTTGCGATGCCAGACATCGACGGCGCCCTGGTTGGCGGTGCAGCGCTGGATGCAGAAGGCTTTGCCGCTATCGCGAAAGCAGCAGCTGAAGCCAAGAAATAAGATACCATCAGGGGCGGCACACGCCGCTCCGGCAGCATCCTGTCTCAGGCAGGAGCACAAAAAAGCCGACCACAGCAGCGTCGGCTTTTTTTATTCACTTGTCCCGTCCTGAAATGATCAGAACAGCTTATCGGCAACCTTGTACAAATCTGTGCGCACCGGGCGTTTCATATTTTCGATGGCATCAATGATGTCGTGGTGGACCATTTTTTCATTCTGCACCCCCACGCAACGGCCACCTTCGCCCTGCATCAGCAAATCAACCGCGTAAGCACCCATACGAGAAGCCAGAATACGGTCAAAGGCAGTTGGCTGTCCGCCACGCTGGATATGGCCCAGCACGGTGGCGCGGGTTTCGCGGCCGGTTTCCGTCTCGATATACTTAGCCAGCTGATTGACGTCTGTCATCAGCTCGGTAATCGCCACAATTGCGTGCTTCTTACCTTTGTAGATGCCTTCTTTGATTTTGGCCAGCAGCTGCTCTTTGTGCAGGCCGGTTTCCGGAGTGATGATGTACTCACAGCCACCGGCAATCGATGCCATCAGGGTCAGATCGCCGCAATGACGGCCCATGACTTCAACAATCGAAATACGCTGGTGCGACGATGAGGTATCACGCAGGCGGTCAATCGCATCAATTACGGTATTCAGCGCCGTCATAAAACCGATCGTATAATCAGTACCGGCCACATCGTTGTCTATGGTGCCGGGCAGGCCGATACACGGATAGCCCATCTCGGTCAGCTTTTTCGCCCCCATGTAAGAGCCATCACCGCCGATCACCACCAGCGCATCGATACCGTGAATTTTCAGGTTTTCGATCGCCTGAGCACGGACTTTCTCATCACGGAATTCAGGAAAACGGGCAGAGCCAAGAAACGTGCCGCCCCGGTTGATCACGTCAGAGACACTGGAGCGGTCGAGTTTCTGAATACGGTTCTGATGCAGGCCCTGATAGCCATCATATACACCGTAAACTTCCAGGCCTTCTGATAAACCTGCGCGAACAACTCCGCGAATCGCCGCGTTCATACCTGGGGCGTCACCGCCACTGGTCAAAACACCAATCTTTTTAATCATGGTTACCCTCTGACTTTGGGAAATGAAAATCCTTTCCTTTGCGAGCTGGCCCAAGTCAGCGACTCCGCCTCGCCTCCCTCACGGTGGCGACTCGCGTAAACTGTAACTTTCCTACTAATGTAGGAGTATTACAATTTAGAAAAACGATGTATTGATTCATATCACGTAAACTTGCCATGTGTCGGCAGCCTTGTTGGCATACTGGAACCCCGAGTGTGTTTTGTACCCCAGGTTGCCGCCAGGCTATATGCCACTAAGTATATGCTTAGTTCGCAATGTCGGCCGCCTCGCCGGCAAATTCTCCCGAACCCTGACGGTAAGTATGGTTTCCGGCCACATGGACAGCTAAATATTATTCGCAGTATAGCGGTTTTGTGATGAAATTTAATAACAAAATTGACAAGTTAAGCTCATGGTGACAACAAAAAAAGCCACAACATTTCGTTGTGGCTTCGGTATTTTCAGTCAAATGCAGCATTATTCACTGTGTTTTTCTTTCCATTTCGCCATGCACTCTGCCTGCTTCTCAGCTTTTAATGTCTTGTACTGTGCTTTCTGCTCCGCTGTCAGAATGTTGAGCATGTCGTGACGTTTTTTCATCATGCTCACACGACGCTCAATTTGTTGATCTGACATTTGCTTGGCCAGATCACGCACTGCATTTTCATCAAAGTTGTCGGCTAGCAGCAAATCTTGCATCTTATCGTGATTTGCTTTCATGGCTTCACGGCCCTGGGCCATGTTTTCGCGCATCTCTGCCTTATTGCTCTCGCGCAGGCTGCGCATCTGCTCTTTTTGCGCGTCGGTCAGATCCAGAGACTGCATAACGCCGCGCTCGGCACGATGACCACCACAGTCGCCATAATGACCTTTACCATGAGACTTGCCCCCTTCCGCCAGTGCCGAAACGGAGCCCAGCAGCATAGGTACCGCTAATACCATAGCGACTGTCGTTTTCATTTTCCGGGTCATAGTCTTATTCATATCCTGTTCTCGCTCTGTTGATGTCCGATAAGCAAATACTACCCGCTGGCAGGTAAACTGTTGTCGTGAAAACGTAAAGCTGGGTAAAGCACTGTCATCCGGCTTGGCCTGCTTTCGGGCATAGGGGATACTTAACCTGAATCATTTAGAGGGTATGGAATCAGTATGGCAAACATTCTTCTGGTCGATGACGATAATGAACTGACAGCACTGCTCAATGACATCCTTCTGCTGGAAGGCTTCACAGTGCGCGTCGCGCACAATGGTGAGCAAGGGCTGTTAATGGTTGATGAAGACACAGATCTGATCCTGCTGGACGTCATGATGCCAGTCATGAATGGCATTGATATGCTGCGTAAACTCCGCGAAACCACCAGCACGCCAGTGCTGATGCTGACCGCTAAAGGCGAAGAGATCGACAGAGTGCTGGGACTCGAGCTGGGCGCGGATGACTATTTACCCAAGCCTTTCAGTGACAGGGAACTGCTGGCCCGCATGCGTGCTATTTTACGCCGCTCCCGCATGGTGCAGGACAACCAGAGCGAACCAGACTGCATGACCTATCTGGATCTGACCATTTATCCCGGTCGCCAGGAAGTTACCTGTAACGGTGAGCTGATCGACATGACAGCGACTGAGCTGGCCCTGCTCAGCCACCTGATCCGCCACCCCGGCACAGTAGTGACCAAACAGGATCTCAGCCTGGAAGTGCTGGGCAAACGCCTGGCGCCGTTTGACCGCGCCATCGACATGCATGTCTCGAACCTGCGTAAAAAACTCCCCCCGCGCGAAGACGGTAAGCCCAGAATAAAAACCCTGCGCGGCAAAGGCTATCTGTTTGTGGAGGCGGGATGAAGCGGCCCCTGTTTAACCTGCCTGTGTTCAGCCTGCCCATTTTCAACCGGCTCTCCAGCCGGATCTTTGCGATTTTCTGGCTGACCCTGATGCTGGTCGTTGTGGTGCTATTGCTGTTACCGCACCTTGATCCACGCTCGCAACACACTATTCCTCAGCCGGAACTGAATCGTTATCAGGACGCGGCGGAGCGCATCTCTGAGCGCTTGAGCAGTCAACCCGGCACCCTGCAGGAAAAACTGCAGCCGCTGGCTGATCCCAAGCGCCACAAAGGTATGCAGTTGTATTTCACCAATGATGACGGCGAGCTGCTCACGCCGCATCAGCGCACCAAAGCGTTGCGCAATTTCATTACCAGTGCCGACAGCCCGGACGCGCCGCGCCAGAAACTCTACGGCCGCTGGATGGTGGCCGGGCCTTTTCTGGTTAAAGATCAGCAGCAAAGCGCGCTGATGTATATCGGCAGGGTGTCACACCGGCCACCGCCTTTCTTTCTGCGCATTCTCGATCAGCCTTTTCATCTGCTGCTGCTGACCATGCTGATCAGTACGCCGCTGCTGTTGTGGCTGGCCTGGGCATTAAGCCGCCCGGCGCGCAAACTGCAGGAAGCGGCGCAACGGGTGGCGAGCGGACAATTCACCCAGGATCCGGCACTCGAATCCTCCGGGCCGCGCGAATTTCGCCAGGCTGGTGCCAGCTTCAATCAGATGGTCACCTCGGTCAATCAGATGATAGGCGGGCAACAGCGGTTGCTGTCGGATATCTCTCACGAGCTGCGCTCTCCCCTGACCCGGCTTCGCATGGCGACCGCCCTGGCCCAGCGCAAGCAGGGCAACAGTCCGGAGCTGGATCGGATTGATACCGAAGCGGAGCGCCTGGAAGCCATGATCGCCAAACTGCTGGAACTGTCGCGGATGCAGATACACGGGCAGGAAACCCGCGAATACAGTGATGCGGTCAGCCTGTGGCAGGAGATGCTGGATGATGCCGAATTTGAAGCCAGTCAGCACCAGAAAAGCCTGACCTGCAGCCCGCTGCTGTCCTGGCCGCTGGCCGGAAACCCCGAGCTGTTGATCAGTGCCCTGGAAAATGTCGTTCGTAATGCCATCTACTACAGCCAAGATCGCATCGAAGTTCAGTTCAGCGCCAATGACCACTCGCTGACCGTGACCATAGACGATAACGGCGAAGGGGTACCCGATGATCAGTTGAAAGATATTTTCCGGCCTTTCTACCGGGTATCAACCGCCCGGGATCGCCACAGCGGCGGCACCGGATTGGGGCTGGCCATCACAGAAAATGCCATTCGCCAGCACAATGGCAGCATCACCGCCAGCCGCAGTCCGCTGGGTGGCCTGCGAGTGACCCTGCTGCTGCCGCTGGCGCAGAAAAGCCAGCGTCACTCGTTGTCACAGCCGGAAGCACGGTAGTCCCGGATCCCCATGCCGGTCCAGCGTTTGAACGCTTTGGCAAACGCACTGTCGTCCGCATAACCAAAGTACAGCGCCAGGTTAGCCTGTGTGCTGCCCTTTTGGTTCAGCATCTGCAGCGCCTGCTGTTTTTTTATCTGCTCAGACAATGCCCTGAAGCTGACGCCAAAATCCGCCAGCTTGCGGTTGAGGTGGCGCTCGCTGAGATTACACAAGGCCGCGGTCTGGGCGCGGGTCAGGCTGGGTTGCTGTGTCAGCAGATGGCTGATCTGCTCCAGAAAAGACGCTGGAGCCAGGCGTTTCATCTGCTGCTGGGCCAGCCGTATCAGCTGAGCCTGCAATTCCGGCTGGATGTCACGCCGGCTGCACAGCCAGTCTTCATCACTGAAAACCATGTAGTTCCCTGTCCGGGCAAAACAGACCTGGGTATCGCCAAACACCTCATGGTACAGGGCTAACGGCGCCTGAGGCGAATGCTCGAACGCGACCAGCTTTGGGATCACCGGGCCGCTGGCGACCACGGCAGCGCCCTGCATCACGCTGGCAAAAATGGCTTCCAGCCGCGCGGCTCTGGCCGCTTCAAAATGAGGACGGTAGACCAGGTGCCAGCCTTCCTGACTGTGGAACCGGGCAAAGCGTCCGCCTTCTCCGACCAGATCAGAAAAACGCAGCAAATTGTCCACCGCACCGGCCAGATTGACACTGCTGAGTAACAAAAAGCCCAGCATATCAAACTGATCGATCTGCAGCTGGCGGCCAATCCGCAACCCGACCCCGTCGCAATCGGCGTGATCCGCAATCGCCTGCCAGAGCTGATCCTGCAGCGACAGCGGCAAGCGCTCACCGGCCGGACAGGCAGCCACCTGACGTCGCAGCGCGTCCGGCAGAGCTATCCCCAAAGACGGCAGAAATTTAAGAATCGCTTTGCTGAATCCTGATGTAACAGTGCTGGGGTACATAGCGCTAACCCGGGCAGTCAATTGATCATACTTACCGCCGTTATACCACAGGCCCGCCGGCGAGCACCGTGATACGGCTCGGAACCCGGCTGTTATTTCGGGCCATTACATCCCGAATTAACCTGTTCACGTCCCGTCTGGGCCATAGCAAAGTGTTAACAAAAAGTTAATGATAGTATTCAGGACCTAAACAGAGAGTCATTCAGTATGCATCCCTACGTTGTGATTGGAGCCGGGCCTATGGGCCTGTGCACAGTGCGCCGCCTGGCCGAACAAGGATTGCCTGTCATCGGGCTGGAAGCCCATGCCGATGTCGGCGGACTGTGGGACATCAGCAGCCCGACCAGTACCATGTACCAATCGGCTCACCTGATTTCCTCCAAGCGAATGACAGAATTCTCTGATTTTCCGATGGCGGATCATGTGGCCACCTACCCGAAACATGATCAGCTTTGTCGCTATTTTCAGGATTATGCACGGCACTTTAATCTGTATGGTCACTATCGTTTCCATGCCTGGGTGGAAAAGGTGGAACCTTGCCAGGGCAACTGGCTGGTCACATACCGTCAGCATGGTGAGACCTTTACCCTGACGGCATCCGGGGTATTGCTGGCCAATGGTACGCTACATCACCCCAGACGGGGCAACTTTGGCGGTGACTTCCAGGGTGAGCAATTTCACAGCAGCGATTATAAAAGCGCCGAGGTCTTTGCCGGAAAACGTGTACTGATTGTCGGCTGTGGTAACAGTGCCTGCGACATTGCGGTGGATGCCGTGCACCGCGCCCGCTCGGTTGATATGGTGATCCGCCGCGGGTATTACTTCCTGCCCAAATTTGTGGCGGGCATACCCACAGATACCCTGGGTGGCAAAGTGCGCTTGCCGAACCGGCTGAAGCAAATGGTCGACGGCACCCTGGTCCGGCTGATCTCCGGCAAACCCAGCCAGTTTGGCCTGCCAGATCCCGACTACCGTATGTATGAATCCCACCCTGTGGTCAATTCCATGTTCCTGCACCACATAGGGCACGGTGATATCACTGTGCGCCCGTCGATTGAGCAACTGTTGCCGACTGGTGCGCGTTTTCAGGACGGGCAGGAAGCAGAGTATGATCTGATCCTTGAGGCCACCGGCTACTCTCTGCATTACCCCTTTATTGACCGCCAGCACCTTAACTGGAACGGTGATGCACCTGGCCTGTACCTTAATATTTTCACGCCACAGCATGACAACCTGTTTGTGATGGGGATGGTAGAAGCCTCAGGTCTTGGCTGGCAGGGACGCGATGATCAGGCTCAGCTGGTGGCCCGTTTTATCCGGGCCCGCCATGAGAAACCGGCCGCAGCAGAAAAATTCATGCACAAAGTCCGCCAGCAGGCCAGCCGCAGAATTGATGGCGGTATTGCGTACCTGAACCTGGAACGCATGGCCTACTATGTACACAAAGCCGATTATCTGGCGGCGCTGAACCACGAAATTCGCCAGCTGCAATGGGAGAGCTGAATGTCGAGCACTAGCCTGCTGTTACTGAATCTGATTCTGGCGATGATGATGTTTGGCATCGCCCTGAGTCTCAAACCGGCCGACTTCCGCCAGGTTGTTCGCCAGCCCAAAGGCCCCCTGACCGGGCTGGCTGCCCAGTTTGTGCTGATGCCGGCGCTGACCTGGCTGCTCACCCTGCTGGTGCCCATGCCCGCCGAAGTGGCGCTGGGATTAATCCTGGTCGCCAGTTGCCCCGGCGGCAGCTTTTCCAATATCGTCACCTATCTGGCCAAAGGCAACACGGCCATGTCCATCAGTATGACTGGAATCGCCAGTGTCGCCGCGGCCTTCATGACCCCCTTTAATTTCATGTTTTATGCCAGCATGAACCCGCACACCGCCCAGTTACTGAAGCAAATTGCTGTACCACCGGAAAGCCTGTTCACTGTGGTGGCACTGGTGCTGGCGTTACCGCTGACGCTCGGACTGATCTGCAGCCAGATGGCCCCCGGCTTTGCCAAACGCAGCGAACCCTTTTTCCGCATCATCTCGCTGCTCACCCTGTTCGGTTTTGTGGCTATCGCGCTGATCACTAACTGGCCGCGCTTTATCGCCGGCGCCAGTGTCTTCCTGCTGGCCGTTATCTTCCACAATGCTCTGGCGTTGGCCATCGGCTGGCTCTGTGCCTGGGTCATGAAGTTGCCGGTTGCCGATCGCCGGGCGATCACACTGGAAGTCGGCCTGCAGAACTCCGGCCTGGGACTGGGCATCATTTTCACCTTTTTCGGCGATCTGACCGGTATGGCCATTATTGCCGCAGGCTGGGGGATCTGGCATCTGATCAGTGGCATGGGACTGTGCTACTGCTGGCACCGGCTGGATAACCGCCGCGCTGCCCTCACCTCACCTGTTTCATCCACTCGCGAACAGCATAAAGGGACCTTATGACACAGCGAATTTTAATCACCGGCTGCCAGGGCTATCTGGGCCGGCAGCTCAGTGTACGCCTCGCCCAGCACGCCGAGGTATTTGGTATTGATATTCATGATGCTCAGCCTGAGGGCGTCACCTACCAGAAAATGGACATTCGTTCTGCCGCGCTGAGCGATTTCATTGGACGTCACCACATCAGCCATGTCATCCATCTGGCCAGTATTGTGCAGCCATCCCGTGACAGGCAAAGAGACTATGACATTGATGTCAACGGGACGGAAAATCTGCTCAAAGCCTGTATCACCAGCCAGGTCGCCCACCTGACAGTGACCAGCAGCGGCGCCGCTTACGGCTATCATGCCGATAATGCAGAGTGGTTGCGTGAGTCCGACCCGCTGCGGGGGAACCGGCATTTTTCCTACAGCTACCACAAACGACTGGTGGAAGAGATGCTGGCCGCATACCGCGTCGCCTACCCGGAACTGCAGCAGCTGATCCTGCGCCCGGGCACTGTGCTGGGCGCTGAGACCAACAATCTGATCACTGACCTGTTTCGCAAAGACAAGTTGCTGGCCGTTAAAGGCTCGCCGTCGCCGTTTGTCTTCATCTGGGATCAGGACGTCGTCGATATCATCACCGAGGGGGTCAGCCATAGTAAATCCGGGCAATTCAATCTGGCGGGAGACGGTGCCCTCAGCGTTCACCAAATCGCCGATATTCTCGGTAAAGACACCCGTGATTTACCGGCCTGGCTGCTGAAAAGCGCCCTGCGGGTCGGCAAGCTGCTGCGTATGACCCAATACGGGCCCGAGCAACTGGATTTTCTTCGCTATCGCCCCGTGCTGGCAAACTACGCGCTGAAATTTGATTTTGGCTATATCCCGAAAAAAACCTCGCTGGAGGTGTTCGAATATTATGCCAGCCAGCAAGGGTTGATCCCGGCCAGGGGGTGTCAGCATGACTGAGCACAAACCTGTTGCCATCCTCACCGGCGCCGCCTCAGGGCTGGGCCGCGATCTGGCGATTCGTCTGTCATATGGCTACCGGCTGTATCTGATAGACAGGGACCAGGATAAGCTGACTGAACTGGCCGCCACGCTGGAAGACAGCCGTTTTTTTATCTGCGATCTGGCTGACAGCCATGCCATAGACACGCTGATTACTGATATCCGGCAGCGCGAGCCTGAGATTGCGCTGCTGATCAACAATGCCGGTATTACCCACCGCTCGCTGTCCCGTATTACGCAACCGGCAGTGATAGAAAAAGTCATGGCGGTGAACTTCTTCGCGCCGGTCCGCCTGACCCAGGGGCTGCTGCCGCTGCTGGTGCAACACCAGGCCAAAGTGGTCAACATCAGCTCGATGGCAGGCTGGATGCCTGTTTTGGGCCGGGCCGGTTACTGCGCCTCTAAATCAGCCCTGCACCAGTATTTTGAAACTTTCCGGGCTGAAATGCACAGCGACGGCGTGACAGTTCTGATGGTCTACCCGAGCTTTCTCGATACCCCCATAGAGCACAATGCCCTTAATGGCGACGGGGGCCGCAGCCGCCATCAACGCTCTATGGTCGGTAAAATACGCCCCAGTTCGTGGATGGCCGAGCAGATTGTCACTGCCATCAGGCAAGACAAACAACGGCTGTTCCCGGATGCCTTTACCCATTTTTCCAGCCTGCTGTACCGTTTGCTGCCGCGGGTTTTTCTGCACCTGATGAGCCGGAAATTTGCCACTGAGCTTGAGGTCAAACCATGACACTGGTGTGGCTGGGCCTGGCGATTATTCTGGCCTTTGGTATTGAAGCCATGACGGGATTTGGCAGTATAGTGCTGGCGCTGTCGCTGGGGGCGCTGGTCATGGATCTGGCATCACTGGTTCATATTCTGGTGCCGCTGAATCTGCTGATGACGGCGCCGCTGGTCTGGAAGCTCAGACAGCACATACAGGTTTCATTCCTGCTGTGTTCCGTGTTGCCCATGATGCTGGTCGGCACAGCCGTCGGTGTCGGGCTGACCCCCTATGTCCCCGAACTGCTGAGCAAAACCCTGTTTGCCGGCCTGATCATCTGGTTCGCCGCCCGAGCCCTGCTGCAACCGACGGCGGTTGAGATGCCGGCACTGCGGCGGCACTCCACCATCACCGCGGCCGGGATCACCCACGGCCTGTTCGCCTCCGGCGGCCCGCTGCTGGTCTATGCGCTGGCCCGCACCTCGCTGGATAAAACCCAGTTCAGGGCAACCTTGCTGACGGTCTGGCTCAGCCTCAATGGTTGCCTGACCCTGTATTTTATCCTGGCCGGCGAACTGGCACCCTACCGGGAAACCTTGCTCTGGCTGGCGCCCTGTGTCGGCATAGGGGCATGTATCGGTAACCGGCTGCATCACAGTATCGATCAGGCGCACTTCAGCAAGCTGGTGTTTGGTGTCCTGCTGGTCGTCGGGCTGATTCTGATGACCAACACATTGTTTTCCTGGGCAGCGCTCAGCACTGGTTCCTGGCCATGAATGCAGGCTACAATAGTGTTTTTGCCGCTGCTGTAGCCTGACCATGTTTGATATCGCCCTGTACGAACCTGAAATTGCGCCCAATACGGGCAACATTATTCGCCTGTGCGCCAATTGCGGTGCGCATCTGCACCTGATTGAGCCGTTAGGCTTTGATCTGGAAGAAAAAAAACTACGCCGTGCCGGTCTGGATTACCACGATCTGGCCCATGTGCATCGTCACGCCAACTTTGAGGCCTTCCTGGCCGCCACTGCCGGTCGCCGCCTGTTTGCCTGCACCACCAAAACCACCCAGTACCACACTCAGGCCCGGTTTCAGGACGGCGACATACTGTTGTTCGGCCCGGAAACCCGCGGCCTGCCGGCAGCTGTCATAGAGAGCCTGCCCCAGGCGCAGCGGCTGCGCATCCCTATGCATCCGGACAGCCGCAGCCTGAATCTCTCCAACGCAGCCGCCATCATTGCCTATGAGGCCTGGCGCCAGTTTGATTTTGCCGGAGCCAGATAGCCCGGGCAGCAAGACAAAAAAGGGGTCTGCCGACCCCTTTTTCACGATGAGATATTGAAGGCAATCGGCACTCAGATACCGTCACCGGCAATAAAGGTCTGGTAAATGCCATTGAACTGCTGATCCATATCCATGGACGGTTTGTCGCTGCTCGGACGGCCGACAATTTTCGCCGGTACTCCGGCCACTGTGGTATGAGGCGGCACAGGTGCCAGCACCACTGAGCCCGAACCGATCTTGGCCCCTTCACCCACTTCAATATTCCCCAGCACTTTGGCACCGGCGCCTATCATCACCCCTTCACGTATTTTAGGGTGACGGTCGCCGCACTCTTTGCCTGTCCCGCCCAGCGTCACATCCTGCAAGATAGACACATCGTTTTCGATAATTGCCGTCTCACCAATCACGATACCGGTAGCGTGGTCAAACATGATGCCCTGACCGATGCGGGCCGCCGGATGAACATCCACCTGACAAGTCACTGAGATTTGATTTTGCAGATAAATGGCCAGTGCTTCGCGCTTTTGCTTCCACAGCCAGTTGGCAACACGATAGCCCTGCAAAGCGTGAAAACCCTTCAGATACAGAAGCGGCACAGAAAATTTGTTGATAGCAGGGTCACGGTCAACAACGGCGCGAATATCGCACGCGGCCGATTCCGTCAGCATACTGTCCGCAACATACGCCTCTTCCACCACTTCCCGCACTGCCATTGCAGGCATGGAAGGGGTAGCCAGCTTGTTCGCCAGTATATAGCTGAGTGCGGCACCCAGATTATCGTGCTTAATGATGGTGGCATGGTAAAAACTGGCCAGCATGGGCTCCTGCTCAGTCAGCACCTTGGCCTCTTGCTTAATCGTCTCCCAGACGGCTTGCTGTTGACACTCCCTCACGTCGTCCCCTGTATATCCTTTATGTGTTTGCACCATAGCCTGCACCCTACTCACCTGATGAGTATCGACTGCTGATAATGGTTATAACTTTAAACTTCTCAGAAAAAAAAACAACGCGGGCTTTTTTGCCCGCGCTGTGTTGTTCCGGTAAGGCAACTTTTCCAGCCGCTCACTCGTCTTTCTTGGCCCGTGCCAGCAGATCTCTGGCGGCCTCGCGCGCATCTTTACCCTGATAAAGCACCTGATAAATCTGCTCGGTGATCGGCATATCCACACCAAAACGCTGGGCAAGAACCCAGACTTCTTTGGTATTACGATACCCCTCAACCACCTGGCCGATACTGTGCTGCGCTTCATCAACCTGTTTTCCCTGCCCCAGTGCCAAGCCAAAACGGCGGTTGCGCGACTGGTTATCGGTACAGGTCAGCACCAGATCGCCCAGCCCGGCCATACCCATAAAGGTTTCCGGCTGAGCACCCAGCGCCGCACCCAGACGGCACATCTCGGCCAGTCCGCGGGTGATCAGAGCGGTGCGGGCATTGGCACCATAACCAATCCCGTCTGACATTCCGGCACCGATAGCAATCACATTCTTCACCGCGCCACCCAGCTGCATACCGATAAAATCGTTATTGCTGTAGACCCGGAAGCTTTTATCGCAGTGAATTTTATCCTGCAGATCTTTAACAAACCCGGCATCCGGTGACGACACCGCTATCGCGGTGGGCAAACCGGCGGCCAGCTCTTTCGCGAACGTCGGCCCGGAGAGGACAGCCAGAGGCACCCCCTCGCCCAGGATCTCATGGGCGACATCCTGCAACAGACGTCCGGTTTCCGGCTCCAGCCCTTTGGTGGCCCAGCAGATCCGCGAATCATCACGCAGGAAAGGCTTCATCTGTTTCAGCACATCGGCAAAAGCATGGCTGGGCACCACCAGCAGTAAATCCCGGCTGGCTTTAACGGCGGCTTCCAGATCCACACTTAGGATCAGCGAGTCCGGAAAGGCCACGCCAGGCAGAAATGCCTCGTTGGCCCGATCTGTTTCCAGCTGCGCCATATGCGCAGCGTTATGGCCCCATAAAATGACATTAGCGCCATTACGGGCCAGCGAGATGGCCAGCGAGGTGCCGTAAGAACCGGCACCCAGCACTGTCATCGTTATTGCGTTATCAGTGATTGAGGTCATGCTGTGTCGCCAATCAGGCTTGAGTGCTTTCCTGGTTACCTTCCGCCTGACTTTGCAGGTAGTTCATGAACAGGGCATCAAAATTAACCGGTGCCAGGTTCAGTTGCGGGAAAGTGCCTTTGACAACCAGGCTGGAGATAGTTTCACGTGCGTACGGGAACAAGATGTTCGGGCAGAATGCGCCCAGGCAATGGGCCAGTTGTGGCGCTTCCATACCGGCTACAGAGAAAATACCGCCCTGCTGAACTTCACACAGGAACGCCGCTTCTGACGCATTGTTCACTGTGACTGTCAGACGCAGTACGACTTCGTACACACCTTCCGCCAGCTCACGACTCTGCGTATCCAGATCCAATTTCACTTCAGGGTTCCATTCTTTCTGGAACATTTCCGGCGAGCTTGGCGCCTCGAAAGACACATCTTTCAGGAAAATGCGTTGGATTTGGAAGTTCTGTTGCGCTTCGTTGGTCGCTGCTTCAGCCATGTTATTGTCCTTTTTTGATGATTTCGTTAAGAAATCTGTCATTTTTACCGGAATCTTCCGGCCTGAAATAATGGGCAGCTGACACCGTCAGCCACCTGAGAGTTCAAGAACTTATTTCTTTCCCTGCACCAGAGGCAAATTGGCCTCATTCCAGGAAATCAATCCGTCCTTCAGCAGGCTAACTTTAGCGTAACCCGCTTTGTGCAGCAGGCTGGCACTTTCCTGCGCCGTCTGACCTGTTTTGCATACCACAATGATGGGGGCTGACTTATACTTTTCAAGCAGTCCAAAGTTCTCGGCTTTAATTTCGCTTGGTAAAATGTGAAGTGCGCCTGCAATGTGGCCACGCTGGAAATCATCTTTGCTGCGAATATCGACAAACACGCCGTCTTCACGGTTGACCAGCACTGTCGCCTGATTAGGGGTGACAACGGCATAACCCGCGGTTTTTTGCTTCACCATGGAAGATATCAGGGCCAGAACCAGGCCAACCCAGACCAGTGACAAAATGGGATTACTCGTAACAAACTCTATGAATTGCTGCATGATTTTCGCTCTATTAACCTTTACTGCCTGCCGGATTCCCGCACAGTGGCAAGATTCAACCAAAATTAAGGAAACTGAGTATACCTGTGGCCGGAATGATGTACAGCCACCCGCCACATTTACGCGTCACGGCTCACTGCTTTCTGCGCAATAACCACACATCGCAAGGCGCCGCCTATAACTACAATAGAAAAAAACGCATTCTCAGATCTTACGTTACACAGTAGAAATGAATATATTCTAGGTAGTAAAGATAACAAACCATTTACAGCAATGTTTGATCTGAACTACAAAGTAGCGGTGATTTTGTAGTAAAATTACCGACCTGACTACTTACCTGAGCGCCTTGATACGACATTACAGCCGGATGTTGAGGTAATTGGTCTACATTTTCAGATTGTTCACATTTATGGAGAGGACAGCTTATGTCTGCTAAGAAACCACTGGCTCTGGTGATTCTGGACGGTTGGGGATACCGCGAAGATACCGCAAATAACGCGATTGCCAACGCCAACACCCCGGTACTGGATAACCTGATGGCGCATGAAGCCAACACCCTGATCCAGGCCTCCGGGCTGGACGTGGGCCTGCCTGATGGCCAGATGGGTAACTCAGAAGTGGGCCATACCAATATTGGTGCCGGCCGTGTGGTGTATCAGGATCTGACCCGCATTGCCAAATCCATCTCCGACGGTGAGTTCCAGCATAATCCTACGCTGGTGAAAGCCATGGACAGCGCTATCTCCGCGGGGAAAGCCGTTCACATCATGGGGCTGATGTCACCTGGCGGTGTTCACAGCCACGAAGATCACATTGAAGCGGCTGTGAAAATGGCGGCAGAACGCGGTGCTGAGCATATTTACCTGCATTGTTTCCTGGACGGCCGCGACACGCCACCGCGCAGCGCACAAGCCTCTCTGGAACGTTTCGACGCGCTGTTTGCCCAGTTGGGCAAAGGCCGTACCGCCTCTCTGGTTGGCCGTTACTACGCCATGGACAGGGATAACAACTGGGAACGCGTCGAGTCTGCCTATGATCTGCTGACCGCAGCCAAAGGGGATTTCACCGCCGCCTCTGCCGTCGAAGGCCTGCAGGCTGCGTATGCCCGCGAAGAAAACGACGAATTCGTCAAAGCCACAGTGCTGCGTGCCGACGGCCAGCCTGATGCCGCCATGCAGGACGGTGATGCGGTTGTCTTCATGAACTTCCGTGCCGACCGGGCCCGTCAGATTTCACGCGCCTTCCTGCCAGCTTTCAGCAGTTTTGAACGCAAACAGTTCCCGGCATTGCACTTCGTGACCCTGACGCAATACGCCGCAGATATCGATTTGCCATCCGCGTTCCCGCCGGAAAGCCTGACCAACACCTTAGGCGAATGGCTGTCGAAACAGGGCAAAACCCAGCTGCGCATTTCTGAAACCGAGAAATATGCTCACGTGACCTTCTTCTTCAATGGCGGTGTCGAAACCGAGTTTGACGGCGAGTCCCGCGCCCTGGTGGCATCACCAAAAGTGGCAACCTATGATCTGCAGCCTGAAATGAGCGCCCCTGAGCTGACTGACAAGCTGGTCGCGGCCATCAAAGGCGGTGAATTCGATATGATCATCTGTAACTACCCGAACGGCGACATGGTCGGCCACACAGGTGTCTACGATGCCGCGGTGAAAGCCTGTGAAGCCATTGATGAAAGTATCGGCCGTGTAGTTGAAGCCATCAAAGAAGCGGACGGACAGCTGCTTATCACCGCCGACCACGGTAACGCTGAAATGATGGTGAACCCGGAAACCGGGGGCATTCATACCGCACACACTAACCTGCCTGTGCCGCTGATTTATGTCGGCAACAAGCAGATCAGCCTGAAAGACGGCGGTAAGCTGTCTGATCTGGCGCCAACCATGCTGTCATTGACCGGGCTCCAAATCCCGTCAGAGATGACTGGTCAGGTGCTGTACGATCTGAAATAATCCCGGACATGCGGGAATTATTTTATAGTGCAATCTGTACACTCCGCGCCAGTGCCTTAGGCACTGGCGCTTTGCTATGCCTGGCGTTCAGTGCCTCCGTGTCTGCCGACGGTCAGAATCAGCTTGACGGCATGAAACAGGAAATAGCACGGCAACAAAAACAGCTGAGCGATAAAAAACAGCAGCTCAACGATGTCCAGAAAACCCTGAAACAACAGGAGCTGGCCATCGCCAGAGCGGCCGGCAATATTCACGCCGCCGAGCAAAAAGTCGACGGTCTGATACGCTCTATCAGCCAGCTGGAAAAAGAACAGCAGGCACTGCTACAACGTCAGATTGGCCAGCGTGAGCTGCTGAAAGAACTGCTCACCAGCCAGTACAAAATGGGCAAATCCTCGCCGCTCGCCAACTTACTGGGCGAAAGCGACCCTGCCCGGTTAGACCGCATGGCCATCTACGCCTCACATCTCAGCCAGGCTCGCAGCCATGCACTGGATGAACTGGCCGCCACGGATACCGAACTGCAGCTCAAAAAACATCAGTTAAGCGAACAGCGTAATGAGCAGCAAACCCTGCTTAGCCAGCTGAAAAAAGACAGGGCGACACTGCTGGGCAGCCAGCAGGCGCGTAAAAGCACGGTCAGGGAATTGCAGGGCCAGTTGAACGCAGATAAACGCTACTTAACTGAACTGAAAAGCAATGAATCACGCCTGATCACCGAAATTGCCAAAGCCCGCAAAGCGGCCGAGGACGCGGCGCGTCAGGCCAGAGTCAGTATGGATGGACTGGGCAAATACAAAGGTAAATTGCCCTGGCCGGTTTCGGGCAGAATTCGCCACGCATACGGTAGCCCGCTTCAGGGTGAGCTGCGCTGGAAAGGCATGGTGATCGGTCAAGCTGTGGGCAGCGAAGTAAAAGCCGTACATGGCGGGAAAGTCGTCTTTGCCGACTGGTTGCGCGGCTACGGCCTGATGGTTGCCGTGGATCACGGCCAAGGCGATATGACCTTCTACGGTTATAACCAGACCGTGCTGAAAAAAGTGGGCGATAGCGTGCAGCGTAACGAAGCCATTGCCTTGGTTGGCGACAGCGGCGGGCAGGAATCACCGGGACTGTATTTTGAAATCCGCCGTAAAGGCACGCCAACCAATCCGCAGCCCTGGCTGACCCGTTAACCGCATTTATGACACGCAGCACCCGGTAGCAGAACAAGGATGGTTCGAATGAAGGGGTTATTCAGTGTAGGGCTGGTCTGGCTGTGGCTCTGGGCATCGCCGGCACAAGCGGCCAGACTGGCGATTGTGATTGATGATCTGGGTTATCAGCATATGCCTTCCCCGTTATCAGCACTCCCGCCGCAAATCAGTGTCTCCATCTTGCCCGAGACCCCTTATGACCAGCTGACCGCCCGTCAGGCCCGGCAGGAATTCAGAGACGTGCTGCTCCACATGCCGATGCAGCCGAGCAGGACTGCGCCGCTCGAAATGACCACCCTGACCGAGGCCATGAGCAAGGAAGAGCTTCAGAGCAAGCTCCGCTTTGCGCTGACACGCGTGCCGGGCGCGGTGGCGGTCAATAATCATATGGGCAGTGCCCTGACCCAGAATCCGACCGCTATGGGCTGGGTGATGGAAGTGCTCAAACAAGAGCATCTGGCCTTTCTCGACAGTCGCACCACCGCCAGATCCGTCGCGCAGTCGCAAGCTAAGGCGGCACACATTCCCGCCCTGCGCCGCCATGTTTTCCTGGATCATGTCCCGACCGAAACCTTCATCCGCCGCCAGCTGAAACGGGCCGTCTTGCAGGCGAAAAAACAAGGCACTGTGATCGCGATAGGCCACCCGCATCCAATCACACTGTCAACACTCACTGCCATGCTGCCCGAGATTCAGCAGCAGGTCACCCTGGTGCGTCTGTCTGAGCTGTTTCCCGCCGGCAGCTGACCAAAAAAAACGGTGTGCCGAGGCACACCGTTCCGTTTGTTTGCATCTGAGGGGGAAATCAGTCCCAGCTCAGAATGACTTTACCGGACTGGCCGGAGCGCATGACATCAAAGCCCTGCTGGAAGTCATCCACATTATAGTGGTGGGTAATGATTGGGCTCAGATCCAGGCCAGACTGAATCAGGCTCGCCATCTTGTACCAGGTTTCGAACATTTCACGGCCATAGATACCTTTGATCACCAGGCCTTTGAAAATCACCTGAGTCCAGTCGATACCCATGCTCGATGGCGGAATGCCCAGCATAGCCACCTTACCGCCGTGGTTCATGCTCGACAGCATGCTGTTAAACGCAGCAGGCACACCCGACATTTCCAGACCGACATCGAAGCCCTCTGTCATGCCCAGCTCTGCCATCACGCCTTCCAGCTTTTGCTCTGCCACGTTGACCGCACGGGTCACACCCATCTTGCGGGCCAGATCCAGCCGGTATTCGTTCACATCAGTAATCACGACATGACGGGCACCTACGTGCTTGGCAACCGCCGCCGCCATGATACCAATAGGGCCGGCACCTGTGATCAGCACATCTTCGCCTACCAGGTCGAAAGACAGCGCAGTGTGCACAGCATTGCCGAACGGGTCAAAAATCGACGCCAGATCGTCAGAAATGTTGTCCGGGATCTTGAATGCGTTGAACGCCGGAATCACCAGATACTCAGCAAAGGCCCCTTCACGGTTGACACCCACGCCGATAGTGTTACGGCACAGATGGGTGCGGCCGCCACGGCAGTTACGGCAGTGGCCGCAAGTGATATGGCCTTCGCCGGAAACACGGTCACCGATGTCAAAACCACGGACTTCCTGGCCAATCGCGACCACTTCACCCACGTATTCGTGACCCACCACCATAGGCACTGGAATCGTATTTTGTGACCACTCGTCCCAGTTATAGATATGGACGTCAGTGCCACAGATAGCGGTTTTCTTAATCTTAATCAGCAGATCGTTATGGCCCAGTTCAGGCTTGTCGACCTCTGTCATCCAGATGCCTTCTTCTGGCTTCAGTTTTGCTAATGCTTTAATTTTCATGATGCTTTCCACAAGTAGCCCAGAAGCGGTATCACACCGCTCCTGCAGAAAATTCAGTGATTATCAGATGATGCCCATCTCTTTACCAATGCGAATAAACACATCGATAGTATTATTCAGCTGCTCTGCGCTGTGCGCAGCAGACATCTGAGTACGGATACGCGCCTGGCCTTTCGGCACCACAGGGTAAGAGAAGCCCACCACGTAAATGCCTTCTTTCAGTGCACGCTCAGCAAACTCGGCGGCTACTTTAGCATCACCCAGCATGATTGGGATAATGGCATGATCGGCACCTGCCAGCGTGAAGCCGGCATCAGACATACGGGTGCGGAACTGCTCAGCATTTTTCCACAGCGTTGCACGCAGATCGCTGCTTTCTGCCAGCAGATCCAGCACGCGGATAGAGGCAGACACAATCGCCGGGGCCAGCGAGTTAGAGAACAGGTAAGGACGAGAACGCTGGCGCAGCCAGTCGATCACTTCTTTCTTACCTGCGGTATAACCGCCTGACGCTCCGCCCAGGGCTTTACCCAGCGTACCTGTGATGATATCGATACGATCAATCACATCATGATATTCATGAGTACCACGGCCATTGTCACCCATAAAGCCTACGGCGTGGGAATCATCGACCATTACCAGCGCATCATACTTGTCCGCCAGATCACAGATAGCCGGCAGGTTTGCTACCACGCCATCCATAGAGAAGACACCGTCGGTTACAACCAGCTTGTGGCGCACACCGGCTTCATTGGCAGCGATCAGCTGTTGCTCCAGCTCGGCCATGTCATTGTTGGCGTAGCGGAAGCGTTTTGCTTTACACAGACGTACACCGTCGATGATAGAAGCGTGGTTCAGCGCATCAGAAATAATGGCATCTTCAGGGCCGAGAATGGTCTCGAACAGACCTGCATTTGCATCAAAACACGAAGAGTAAAGGATAGTGTCTTCCATGCCTAAGAAGGCCGACAGCTTACTCTCCAGCTCTTTATGTGCGTCCTGCGTACCGCAGATAAAACGCACTGAAGCCATACCAAAACCGTGCTCATCCATGCCTTGTTTGGCAGCCTCAATCAACGCCGGGTGGTTAGCCAGACCCAGGTAGTTGTTGGCACAGAAATTCAATACCTGATCACCGCTGGCAATCGCAATATTGGCTTCCTGAGCAGAAGTGATTACACGCTCACTTTTGTATAATCCTTCTGCTTTCACTTCCTGAATCTGATCGGCGATCTGTTGATAAAAGGCAGCTGACATCTTGCTCTCCAAACATGTAAAGGCGTATTTGCCACTTTTAGCGAACAACCTACTATTAAATTAGCAATCATTCGCCACAATGTTACAAAGTTTGCCGGATTCTAAGAGCTAAACTCTACTCAGTCGACAACTATGAAACATCCCGCTCCACTTGATCACAATAATGTGATTCAAGTTGAAGAACGACATCCCGCCCCTCCATACTGGTCAGAGGTCTTATTACTGAAAGCATCTGCAGCACCCCCTGATAGATGACAGCTTTGGTAATTTTAGCCTCAGGTGCCTGCGCGGTCTGGTAACTGATCCAGCTGGTTGCCACCAGCTTGAGCGTGGTTGCCAGGCTAAGCAAATCATCATCGTTCAGGGTGACCAACCCTAAGGAACGAAAATGGCGCATCACCACCATGATATCCTGATGGAGGTTTTCCTGCGCTTCCAGATACTTATGCTGTAGCACAGGATCCCGGCTGAGAATGTCGGGCAGATTGGCGTAGAAGAAACGGTAACGCCACATCAGCATAAATACCGCATCGAGGTATTGCAGCAGGCTGTCAGCAGACAACACCGCCTCTTCCCGCGGCTGGAAGCGAACCCGCAAATCCTGAGCGTATTCATCAAAAATACTGTGTATAATCTCTTCTTTATTACGAAAATGGTAATACAGGTTGCCTGGGCTGATGCCCATATATGCCGCAATATGGTTGGTGGTGACGTTGGGTTCCCCTCCGTCATTAAACAACTCCAATGCAGCATGAATGATTTTATCGCGGGTTTTCATAAGCCTCTCACTTGCGTCGCCCTGGGCAGTCTCGGTTTGTTATCTTATGTGGGTCAAAATCAAGATCAACAAACCCTGATGATGTTATCATAACTACTGACTAAATTTTGACGCGGTGGTGCAGTTCTTCTGCTACGCTTCTGGCCTCTTACTACCGGGTCCATCTGACAAAACTGGAAGTGCCATGATTATAGTGACTGGTGGCGCCGGCATGATCGGCAGCAACATTGTAAAAGCGCTCAATGAACAAGGGTATAGCGACATTCTGGTCGTCGACAACCTCAAAGACGGTACCAAGTTCGCTAATCTGGTCGATTTGGATATCGCCGATTATATGGACAAAGAAGATTTCATCACCCAAATCATGGCGGGTGATGACTTTGGCCCGATTGAAGCCGTCTTCCACGAAGGCGCCTGCTCTGCTACCACAGAGTGGGACGGCAAATACATGATGCTCAATAATTACGAGTATTCCAAAGAGCTGCTGCACTTCTGCCTGGAGCGCGAGATCCCGTTCCTGTATGCCTCTTCCGCCGCGACCTACGGCGGCCGTGACCGTGATTTCATTGAAGAAAAAGCCTACGAAGGTGCGCTGAACGTTTACGGTTACTCCAAGCAGCTGTTTGACAACTATGTCCGCCGCCTGTGGCAAGACGCCGAAGCGCACGGTGAAACGCTGTCGCAAATCACCGGTTTCCGTTACTTCAACGTCTACGGCCCGCGTGAGCAGCACAAAGGCAGCATGGCATCAGTGGCTTTCCACCTGAATGAACAAATTGCAAAAGGCGAAATGCCGAAGTTATTCGAAGGGTCAGACACCTTTAAACGCGACTTCATTTATGTTGGCGATGTTTGCAAAGTGAATTTGTGGTTCTGGCAAAATGGCGTCTCTGGCATTTTCAACTGCGGCACTGGCCGGGCAGAAAGTTTTCAGGCCGTAGCAGATGCAGTCATCAAGCATCACGGTAAAGGTCAGGTAGAATCTGTCCCGTTTCCTGAGCACCTGAAAGGCCGCTATCAGGCCTATACTCAGGCAGATCTGACCAAAGTCCGTGCCGCGGGTTATAACGAAGCGTTTAAAACCGTTGCCGAAGGCGTCGCTGAGTATATGGCGATTCTGAACAACTAATACTAACAAACCTTTCAGCGACACCCTGATTCGCTCTGGGTGTCGCTGACTTGTATAAAAAGATTGATTTGATGACTATACCAACTTTCGTTGTCAGCTTAGCGCGGTCTTCTCATCGCCGTGAGCACATGCAAACGTTAATGGCTCAGGCTGAGGTTCCTTTCCAGTTTTTTGATGCCGTTGATGGCATTGACTCTGAACATTTCCTGCACAGTGAAAAGGCTACACCAGCGCTAACCTTCAAACGAAAAGGCTATCAATTGGTCACGGCTGAAGTTGCCTGTTTTGCCAGTCACTATGCCCTGTGGGAAAAGTGCCTTGAACTGGATACGCCAATATTGATCCTCGAAGACAATGTCAACGTGCTGGCTGACGACGTTCACTCCGTGCTGGCTGACATTCAGCCATACATTGAACAATACCATTACATTAAACTGTCAGCGCATCAGCCAAATACATTTAAAGCCCTGTTTGCTGTCTCAGATACCCACTCAATCGGTGTTTACCGAAAAGGCACCTGCGGTACCAGCGCTTACATCATTACACCGGTTGCCGCAAAAAGTTTCCTGGACAATGCCCAGCTGTTTATCGAGCCGGTCGACGACTATATGGAGAAGCCCTGGCGACACGGTATTCATGCCTACCATGTCTATCCGTCAGTGTTTGAACGCTCGCAAACTGCGACTACAATTGGCTCCACCCGCAAACAGAAACAATCTGTGGGATTCTCCCACAAACTGTACATCGAAGGTTTCAGAACCTATGAAACTATTATGAGAAAGCTGAAAAGCATAAAATAAAGAATAATCAGCCTTATCAATATGACCCACTATTTCAGAGCAATCAGTGATGCAATTTAACGCGCAAATAAAACGACTCATCAACTCTCGGGGCTTTTGTCTGGCGATGCTGTGCTGCATTGTGGGCTATGTGCTGTTCAAGCGCTCTTACCGCGAAATAGGCGATATCTTTCAGTCAGTCTTTTTGCTGGCGTCCGTGGCAGCCTTATTTGTCGACAGAAAACAGTTCGCCAAAGATAAAATGTTGTGGGCACTATTCTTTGCTATCGCTATTCAGATACTCAGCTGGGCCAATTCGCTGATAGACATACCTGAACTCGCCTATTCCAGCCCGCATATTGGTGTGTTAGCTGACCTGTTTGTCTTTATTTTTGTTGCCTATTGGCTGAAAGGATCACTCAACAATGTTTACCTGATCTGGTGGGCTATGTGCCTGGGAATTTTGCTGGCGTTTTACAGCCATTCCGACATTGTTCAGCAGGTGCAATGGGGGCTCCAGGGTGTTCGCATCGATTTCAATATCATCAATGCCCAGTATCCGGCCATGTACAGCGGAGTTGGCTTTCTGCTCTCCTCCTTCTTTCTGGTGAAGTACCTGTGCCTCAGCGTCCGGACCAGAAAGGCTCAATATATTGCTCTTTTCTTCTCTGCGCTGCTGCTGTTTATTGCCTTTGTTTTCGTAGTGATCACTACTCAGTCCCGTCAGGTTTGGGTCGGTTTGCTGGCAGCCTATGTTATAGGCACGGTTCTTTATGCCATATTGCATAAAGAAAAACTCAATAAGATCATTTTGGCCGGTTCATTGTCTCTGTTGGGATTTGCCTTCTACTCCTATGCCAGCATGCCTTTAGTCCATGACAGAGTGCAAAGAGAGATGGGCACCGCCACCAGCATAGTCACTAATGGTGACATGTCTAAAATACCGTTCAACAGTGCGGGTACGCGCCTGCATTTATGGTACGAATCCATCAAATGGATCAAAGAAAGACCACTGCTGGGCAGCGGCTACAACACCCGTGAGACGGTCATTAAACAGGCAACGCATTTTCCACCCAATATCCATAAGTATTTCACGCACCTGCACAGTTCGCACATCGAACTGCTGGTCTCCTACGGTATCGTGGGCCTGGCGTTAATGTATTTTGTCTTCGGATGGGTCATTCGAAGTACTCAAGTTGCCCCAGAGAAACGCGGTATCAACGAGGTTCTGCTGATTTCTGTACTGTTTACTGTTTACTGGCTGACAGTAAACCTGTTCGAGTCATTCTTCTTTTCCAATAATGGTCAGTGGATCCATAACGTGATGTTAGGCAGTTGTTATACCTTCTACCTCACGTATAAACTGAACCGTTTACCGCCTTCAGAACAAGCGAGCTCATGATTAAAAGAATCCACGCCATCTGGCTTGGCAATAAAATGCCACCATTAGCCTTCGTCTGTATTGATGACTGGAAAAAACAAGGTTTTGACTACACCCTGTGGACGGAAAACAATCCGCTGCTTCAGCAATGGATCAGCGAATGCCGGTTTGCAAAAGAGTGTTACGATAAGGGCCTGCTGGCCTTTGTCACTGATTATCTGCGATTGAAAATTCTCCAGCATGAGGGCGGACTGTATCTGGATGTGGATGTCACCATCCAGCAGGATCCTTTCCCGTTATTTGACAATTGCCTGTTTTCAGTAGGTTATGAAACGGAGGCACTGCTGGGCACCGCAGCTATCTATGCAGAGCCGCACTCGACGATTCTGAATCAACTCATTCAATTCTATGAGAATGACATTTATCAGTCCCCGCTGTATATGGGCCCTGACATCATGACTCACTTCCTGATCGAGAAAGCCCTCAGCAACACTGAAAGCAGCCAGCTTTACCCGGTAGCCTATTTTTATAACTATCAGGGTGAACCCATGCATTTTGAAAAACCCGCCAATGCTTATCTGACACACTGGTTTCAGCACAGCTGGAAAAAGTCGAAAGGACTGGTGTTTCTGAAATCCAAGCACATGGGACTACTGGGGAAATTCTACGTCTGGCAGAAGTATTTTTTCCGTACATAATCATGCCGCTCCTGTTTCCAACCGGTTGATTAGAGTTTACAGCTAAAAGAGAGAGCATCTTTTGACTACAGTCCGAACCCGCGTATCACAGGATGAACTGGCACCAGGCTATCGTCCGTCTTTCCAGTGGTCTTTTTTGCACCCCCGTCATTGGGGAACTTGGATCAGTATTCTGCTGTTAAGCCTGCTGGCACTGTTGCCCTGGAGAATCCGCGATCCAATCGCGGGCTTTCTGGGTTTGCACATAGGTCGGAAAGTCAAGAAAGCACGGCACCGTGCCAGAGTTAACCTGACACTGTGCTTTCCGGAACTGACCGATCAAGAACGGGAAGAGAAAATCGACGCCATGTTCACAGTCGCCGCCAAAGTGGTTTTGGCCATGGGCGAATTGTTGTTCAGAAGTCGCCGCCATCTCCAGCAGCGCACTGAAGTTTTCGGTCAGAAAAATATTGATAAAGAAGTTGAAGCAGGCAATCCTGTCATTATTTTAGTCCCTCACTGCTGGGCCATTGACTTTCCGGCTATCTACTGGGCATCACTGGGTCTGCCTGTCGCTGCTTTGATGCAGCCTCAACATCGCCAACCCGTTTTCGACTGGTTAATCAGTTGTCAGCGTCTGCAGTATGGGGGAATTTGTTATGCACGAGAAGGCGGATTAAAGCCTTATTTTCGTGCAATCAAGTCAGGTTTTCTCGGCTATTACCTGCCTGATGAGGACTTCGGGCCAGAGCAGAGCCAGTTTACTGATTTCTTTGCGACTCAAAAGGCGACATTTTCTGGTCTGGGTAAGATTGCCAAACTGACAGGCGCCTCCGTAGTACCTATGATCCCTGTATACAACACGACAAACGGTAAATTTGAGATTCATATCTCCCCGGCACTGAAACCACTTCCGGGGCCTGATGCGCAGCATGATGCCAATTTACTGGCAAACGCACTGGAAAAAATGGTCGCCCCCTACCCTGAGCAGTACATGTGGAATCTGCAATTGCTGAAAACACGCCCTGATGGCAGCAAACCCTACTGAAGTTAATGAGCAGCGTCATATGAAAATTCTTATTATCGGTCCATCCTGGGTTGGCGACATGGTGATGTCGCAATGTCTGTATACCAGTCTGAAACAGCGGTATCCGCAGGCTGAGATTGATGTGCAGGCACCGGCCTGGTGCCGGCCTATCCTGGAGCGCATGCCCGAGGTGCACCGCGCGCTTGAGATGCCAATCGGCCACGGTGAATTTAACCTCAAAGGTCGCTATCGGATTGGACGCTCTTTGCGTGAGCATTGCTATGATCAGGCGTATATCCTGCCTAATTCGGCGAAATCTGCGCTGATCCCGTTTTTTGCCCGCATTCCGGTCCGTACCGGCTGGAAAGGAGAAAGCCGCTACGGTCTGCTCACTGATCTGCGTGGCAACAAGCGTGATTTCGGCCTGATGATCGAGCGCTACTGCGCACTGGCTTATCCCAAAGCGAACATGACAGGCAGTGCGGCGCTGCCGCTACTGCCCAAGCCGGCACTGACGGTTGACAGCCACAATCAGGCCAGCGCAATGAAGCGCCTGGCGCTCAATAGCGATCGCCCTGTGATTGGCCTTTGCCCGGGGGCGGAATTTGGTCCGGCCAAACGCTGGCCTGACGCCTATTTTGCTCAGGTCGCGCAGAGAATGATTGAGCAGGGTAAACAGGTCTGGCTGTTCGGCTCGGCAAAAGATCAGCCTGTCACCGCCGCTATCAAACAAGCCCTTCCCGCTGAATTACAAGCTTTCTGCCACGATTTAGCCGGACAAACCAGCCTGATTGAAGCGGTTGATCTGCTCGCTGCCTGCCATACGGTTGTCAGTAACGATTCGGGGCTGATGCATGTCTCCGCGGCGGTTGGCTGTAGAGTAGTCGCTATTTACGGCTCGACCTCACCAGACTATACCCCGCCACTGGCAGAACAGGTCGCCATCGTATATACAGATATTGAGTGCCGTCCGTGCTTTAAACGTGAATGTCCCTACGGGCACCTTAAGTGCCTGAAAGACTTACCGGCAGATCGTGTCATTCAAGCCATTGACGACCTAACGACTCCCAAAACAGATTAATGATGACCTTGATACAACGACATAAAAATAACAAAGTCGCTTTTTACAGTCGTAACATACTGCGCTCTCTGACGCCCAAGCTAATCTACCATCGCAGGTTACAGTACCTGCTGAATACGCTGGACAGCTACGACAGGCAGTACATTGCCTCCAGGGTCAATTACTACCTCAAGCACAATGACGCATTCTCATTGCCCGACGATAAAGCCGTATCCATCAAGCGCTATCGCAAAAAAGGTCAGAGTGCCTATTATTACGATCTGAAAGAATACCTGCATTACTTTGATCGGCACTTCAAAGTGACCTACCGCTTTGGCGATGACACCCACCTGGAACCTTACCCGTTCCTGGTCAAAGCCAGACCTATTGCCGGTGACAATGCCAACGCCGTTTTATTTAAGCTCAATAAAGTCCGCCACTTTAATTTCATTGAAGATTCGCTGAGTTTTCGTGAAAAAACTGACAAGGCCGTCTGGCGCGGTGCCGCCTACCAGCCCCATCGTGCCAGCTTCGTCAGGCAATACTACAATCATCCCCTTTGTGATATCGGCCAGACCAACCCAGGCGACACACCGCAGCCGTGGGATAAAGGCTTCATGTCGATTGCTGAACAGCTCGGTTATAAATTTATTCTCTGTATCGAAGGCAACGATGTCGCCACTAACCTGAAGTGGGCCATGTCATCGAACTCTCTGTGTATGATGCCCAAACCTAAATACGAGACATGGTTTATGGAAGGAACACTCAAGGCTGGGGTCCATTATGTCGAGCTGAAGGATGACTTTTCTGATTTAGAAGAAAAGATTCACTACTACAATCAGCACCCTGAAGCGGCCGAGGCTATCATTGCCAATGCTCATGAGCACGTCCACCAGTTCTGTCATCCGCGGCAGGAGAAACTGATAGGTCTGCTGGTACTGAAGAAATATTTCGAACTGTCCGGCCAATGGCAACGGGAAGCGAATAAGTGATGCTGCGCTTTCTCTACACCTGCCTGCTCGCTGTAGCGGCTCCGATACTGCTGGTGTCACTCTATAAAAAGCGGCCGGGTGTCCCGCCTATTGGTCAGCGCTGGAAAGAGCATTTCGGGGTCAGTCCTCAGGTGCAGGGCCAGCGTCCACTTTGGATACATGCAGTGTCCGTCGGGGAAACCCTGGCTGTCACGCCGCTGATCAAAGCCCTGAAAGCCCAATATCCCGATTTACCGATACTGCTGACGACCACAACAGCCACGGGAGCAGAACAGGCCGCACGCCTCGGATCACTGGTTGAGCACCGCTATATGCCGCTCGATTTTCCCTGGGCACTGCGCCGCTTCATCCGAATACAGCAACCGCGGGCACTGTGCATCATGGAAACTGAGCTCTGGCCCAACACGCTGGCGGAAACAAAGCATGCCGGCCTGCCCGTCACTGTGTTCAACGCCCGCTTATCTGAGCGCTCCTGCCAGCGCTATGCCAGAGTACAACCTCTGTTTAACCTGCTTGCCTGTAACCTGGATCAGGTATTATGCCAGCATCAGGATGATGCCGAGCGCTTCATCCGCTTAGGCGTTTCGCCGGAAGCGGTACAGATTACCGGCTCTATCAAGTTTGACCTTGCTTTACCTGAAGGGCTGGAACAGGCCAGCGAAATACTGAGAGATGAGCTGGGCAACCAGCGTCCGGTGTGGATTGCCGCCAGCACCCACCAGGGCGAAGATGAGCAGGTACTTGAGGCGCACAGACAGATTTTACGCCGCCATCCTGACGCGCTGCTGATTCTGGTGCCAAGGCACCCCGAGCGATTCGACCCTGTCTACGCGCTGATTGATCAACAGGGTTTTACCGCCGCCCGCCGCACTCAGAGCAATGAGCCGCTGGCCGGTAAACAAGTCTATCTGGCCGACACTATGGGCGAAATGATGCTGCTGCTCGGCGCCTGCGATCTCGCGTTTGTCGGCGGCAGCCTGCTGGGCAACAAAGTCGGCGGTCACAACTTGCTTGAGCCTGCCGCACTGGCAAAACCTGTTCTGAGTGGCCCGAGCTATTACAACTTTACCGACATTACCACTCAGCTGTTAAACGCGGGTGGCGCAGAAATCGTCGGCAACAGCGAGGAATTAGCGCGCGCCGTGTCACGCCTGTTGGCGGATAAAGCAGAACAAGCCAAGACAGGCCAGGCCGCCCTTGACGTGGTAAAAACCAATCAAGGTGCCATAGCGCGCACCTTGCATGCACTCTCTGCCAGCCTTAATTAATCGGCAGGCGATCGGCGGTAACCTGACAACAGTTGCTGCCAGTCGCTTTCCTGCCAGTGAATACCGGCTTTATCGACTTCTTTGACAAAAGAGCGGCGCAGCCGGGACAAGTTGTCCTCCTGCCAGCCATCATCGTCACGATGAATACTGCATTTATCAAAATCGATCAGCCAGATCTGCTCTTGATTATCCAGCAAAATATTGTGCGCATTCAGGTCAGTGTGATTAACCCGGCAATCGTGCATACGGCGAATCATGTCGCCCACCGCCTGCCATTGCCCGGCTGACAAGGCGCCCTGCTGCAAACGAGCCACCAGGTCAGTCGCCTGCGGTACTTTTTCTGTCAGCAGATCAGCCCGATAGTAAGGCCCGGATTTACACACCCTTGCCGCGACGGGTCTCGGCACTCTGACGCCCTGCTCCACCAGATGCTGCAACAGGGTAAATTCAGCCATGCTGCGGCAAGTTGACCAGGTGTTAAACCAATACTGATCTTTCACCAGCTTACCGAACAGCCCGCCACGGAAGTAATGCCGCAATGCCATATCGATCTGTTCGCCGCGCACAAACCAGGTGGTTCCCCGCCCTTTGGCACTGCCCAGCACAGCCTGCTGACGCTGCCAGAAATCCGGCTCAAAGCACTGCCAGGGATCTTCTGCCAGCAAAGCAGGGTCAAACATGACCTGGCAGTTATCTTGCTCCCGTATTTCCATTGCGCGGTATCCCAAACTACTGAAAAGATCTATTTTATACAGGTTTGTCCGTGCCCGTCATGGGATAGACAGAATCTTTGCACAGTGTTCGCGCAATCACGCTGATTCCGGCATGCTATATGTATATAATTCCCAACACACAATCACATCTATTCCGTTGAAAGCAGGTGTCATGACATTATTCCACTCCGCTCCCCAGTCTTTGTGCATCCTGCGCCTGTCGGCGATTGGTGATGTCTGCAACAGTATTGCCATGGCACAGGCTATCCAGCGGCAATGGCCTCAAACGCGCCTGACCTGGATCTGCGGTAAAGCAGAGGCACGGCTGCTGAAAGATTTACCGGGCATCAGGGTGATCATCTTCGATAAAAAGCAGGGCTGGCAGGGTTACAAAGCTGTCTGGCAGGCACTCAAAGGTGAACGTTTTGATGCGCTTTTGCATATGCAAACCGCCATTCGTGCCAGTATCGTCAGTCTCGGTATCAACGCCAGATACAAGCTGGGATTTGATGCCGCCCGCAGCAGCGATCTTCAGCAGCTGTTCACCAATGTGAAAGTCCCGTCACCGGATTCCCCCCATGTACTGGATGGCTTCATGCAGTTTGCCGCCACTCTGGGCGTTACCGATCTGACACCTAAGTGGGATATCCCTTTATCTGAAGATGACCACCGTTGGGCCGATCAGCAAATCCATCAGGACGCAACATTGGTCATCACACCCGCAGCCAGTAAAGGCTATAAAAACTGGACGCCGGAAGGGTATGCCGAATTAGCCCGCCATGCCCGCCAGCAGGGCTATGAGATCATTCTGGCCGGCAGCCCGGCAAAGATTGAGATTGATCTGGGCAATGCCATTGAAGAAAATCTGAATTTTCCGATCACCAACCTGATTGGCCAGAGCAGCCTGAAACAACTGCTGGCCCTGCTACAGAAAGCAGCACTGGTGTGCGCGCCGGATACCGGCCCGGCCCACATGGCGGTGGCTGTCGGTACCCCGGTGCTGGGATTGTATGCCCACCATAACCCCAAACGTACCGGCCCTTACCTGTCACGGCAGTATGTAGTGAGTGTATACGATGAATGCATTGCGGCCGAAACAGGTAAAGCCCCTGAGTTGCTGCCCTGGCGCAGCCGGGTCAAAGATGACGCAGCGATGAAACGTATCACGGCAGAGCGCGTCATCGCTATGTTCGACAAAATTACCTCTGAACTGTGATCGTATGCATTTCAGACGAAATGAAAGCGATAGATTGATCCCTGAATCAGGGCCGGGGTTTTACATTCCCCACCCCGGTCGGCATAATCGTTCGCATATCACTGCTTTGACAGTCACTACTCATCTACCTGAAAACTGGACACCTAATGGCGCCTAACACCTCCAACACCACTTTGGGTGTGCTGATGATCATCAAGAACGAAGCCAAGCATCTGGCTGCCTGCCTGGAGACGGTGAAAGACTGGGTCGACGAAATTGTAATTATTGACTCCGGCAGTACGGATGATTCGGAAAACATTGCCCGTCGTTACACAGATAAATTCTTCCGCTATGACGACTGGCCCGGCTTTGGCCCGCAGCGCCAGCGCGCCCAGCAGCATGCAACCACAGATTGGGTACTGGTGCTGGATGCCGATGAGAGGGTCACCCCTGAGCTGAAAGCGGCAATACAGTCTGCGGTCAGCAGCAACCCGACCGGTGTTGCCTTTAAGATAAACCGCCTGAGCGACGCCTTTGGCAAAACCATCCACCATTCGGGCTGGTCGCCGGATTGGGTGATCCGCCTGTACCGCCGCGACGAAACCCGCTACAACGATGCCCTGGTGCATGAAAAAGTGCTGACGGATGGCCTGACTGTCCGCCCGCTAGAAGGCCGGTTACTGCATTTTACCTATGACAATCTGCACCATTACATAGGCAAGACCACCCAATACCTCAAAGCCTGGACGGATGAACGCGAAGGCCGGAAAAAAGCCGGACTGGGTACCGCTTTGCTGCATGCCCTTGCCAGTTTTCTGAAAATGTACATTCTTAAGCTCGGTTTTCTGGATGGTCGCCATGGTTTTATTCTGGCGTGGCTCAGCATGCACTCGACCTTCGTAAAATATATTGATCTCTGGCTACGGGATTATCAAAAAGAGAGAAATCAATGAAAGTCGCTCTCATTATTACGACTTACAACTGGAAAGAAGCCTTACAGGCCGTATTGGACAGCGTGAAGCGCCAATCTGAGTTACCTGATGAAGTGATCATCGCCGATGATGGCTCCCGAGCAGATACCGCTGAACTGATTCAGTCCTACCAAGCGCAGTTCCCCTGCCCTCTGATACATTCCTGGCAACCCGATGACGGCTTCCAGCTCGCCATGAGCCGTAACCGTGCCATGGCTAAATCGCAGGCGGACTATATCATTATGATTGATGGCGACATTGTTATGTCTCCGGATTTTATGCGTTCTCATAAGCAGGCGGCAAAACTCGGTTATTTCGTTCAGGGTGGGCGCGTGCTGGCTAACAATGATATCAGCCAGCAGATCATGCATCAGCAGGTAGTACCCAATCTGTTCTCTCCCGGCATTAAAAACCGCCACAACTGCATCAGCAGTGCCTGGCTCAGCAAATTGTGCTCGTATGAGCGCAATAATGATGCCTCAACGCGTGGCTGTAACATGGCATTCTGGCGAGCCGATCTGATCGAGGTCAACGGCTTTAATGAAGACTTTGTCGGCTGGGGCCGTGAAGACAGTGAATTTGTTCACCGCATGCTAAATAGCGGTAAAAAAAGGCTGTATCTCAAATTTGCCGGCGTAGGCTACCACCTCTACCATGATGAGAGTTCAAGATCATCGTTAGCCAAGAACGATGAGATACTGGAAAATACCGTCCGTCAGAAACTGACACGTTGCGAAAATGGTATTGATAAATTTCTGGATGAAAAATCATGACAACCCGAGTCATTTACCCCGGCACTTTTGACCCTATCACTAACGGCCATCAGGATCTGATTGAGCGCGCTGCCGCCATGTTCGATCAGGTGGTCGTCGGTATCGCTTTCAGCCCGAGCAAAAAGCCGTTATTCGACCTGCAGGAGCGAGTGAATCTCGCCCAAGCCATCACCAGTCATCTCACTAATGTTGAAGTGGTGGGGTTTTCCGGTCTGCTGGTCGATTTTGCCCGTGAGCAGCAGGCTACAATTCTGGTTCGTGGCCTGCGTGCGGTGTCAGACTTTGAATATGAGTTCCAGCTGGCGAATATGAACCGCCGCCTGATGCCGGAACTGGAAACGGTTTTCCTGACACCGGCCGAGGAAAATTCTTTTATCTCGTCCACCATAGTCAAAGAAGTGGCGCTGCACAAAGGACAGGTGGATCAGTTCGTTCACCCGACTGTGGCACAGGCACTGAAAGCCAAACTGGCTAAATAACACTCAAACCGAACACTCAGAACTGACGGCTCGCCACTTAGCGCGTCGTCATGTTTTCCTTCCCCTGATGGCCGTAATACCCCAGATACCAGTCCACAAATTGCTGCACCCCCTGTTCAATACCCACCTGTGGCCTGAATCCTGTCGCCTCAAATAAATCGTCGGTGTTGGCAAAGGTGGCATAAACGTCGCCCGGCTGCATCGGCAGGAAGTCTTTGCTGGCCTCTCTGCCCAGTGCCTTTTCCAGCGCGGCAATAAAGTCCATCAGCTTAACCGGCTGACCATGGCCGATGTTATACACACGGTACGGCGCGGAACTACTGGCCGCAGAGCCCTGTTCGGCGCTCCAGTCAGGCTGGCGGGCAGGAATCACATCCTGAATTCTGACCACGCCTTCAGCGATATCATCAATGTAGGTGAAATCGCGCTGCATATCGCCGTGGTTATATACCTCGATCGGCTGCCCGGCCATGATCGCTTCGGCAAAACGAAATAATGCCATGTCAGGTCTGCCCCACGGCCCGTACACAGTAAAAAAGCGCAAGCCCGTGGTAGGCAGACCATAGAGGTGAGAATAGGTGTGTGCCATCAATTCATTGGCTTTTTTGGTGGCGGCATACAGGGATACCGGATGATCGACGCTGTCAGAGGTCGAGAAAGGCTGCTTGCGATTAAGGCCATACACAGAGCTGGAAGAAGCATACACCAGATGCTCAACCTGATGACGGCGACAGCCTTCCAGAATCGTCAGGTGGCCGATCAGATTACTGTCAGCGTAGGTCATAGGGTTGTCCAGCGAATAGCGAACCCCGGCCTGCGCGGCCAGATGGATAACTCTCTCAAATCTGTGGGTGAGAAACAAACGGGCAATGGCTTCCCTGTCTGCGATATCGCAATCCAGCACCAAAAGCGCCGGATGGGCAATATGCCTGACTCTGGCCTGTTTCAGCTTCACATCGTAGTAGCTGTTGAAATTATCAATGCCCACCACTTCATGGCCCATATGGCACAAACGCTGAGCCACTGCACTGCCAATGAAACCGGCCACTCCTGTTACCAAAATGCGCATGCACACCCCCGAAGAAGGCGTGTTGCTGCCCTCCTTCTCTTCCCTAAAGACAGATATGAGGGCCTATCTCTCTGACAAACTTATTATCGTTGGCACTCACTACAATAGACTGTAGCACGCTGGCCGATTTTGACCTCATTCAGGATATGTCCACAGTTCGGACAGGGTTTCCCCGCCTTTCCATAGACTTGCAACTCTTGTGCAAAATAGCCCGGCTTACCGTCACTTTGTTTGAAATCTTTCAGTGTTGTACCGCCCTGAGCAATCGCCTTACTCAGCACCCGCTTGATTTCATCGACCAGAGCAGCCAGTCGCTCAGCCGTCAGTTGCCCTGCCGGAGTCTGCGGATGAATACGCGCCGCAAACAGGGACTCATTAGCATAGATGTTACCGACACCCACTACTACCTGGTTATCCATGATGAACTGTTTAATGACGGTGCGCTTGCCCTGGGCTTTTTTCGCCAGATAGCCGGCATCGAAGTCCTCAGCCAAAGGCTCTGGCCCGAGCTTACTCAGCACAGGATGTTCGCTGTCACGCTCCTGCCACAGCCAGGCACCAAACCGGCGGGGGTCGTTATAACGCAGCACTTCACCACTGGCGAGCAGCACATCAACATGATCGTGTTTAACCGGTGGCACTTCGGCGGGCAAGATACGTAAGCTGCCTGACATCCCCAGATGAATAATGGCAAAACCGGCATCCGTTTCCAGTAACAAGTATTTGGCTCTGCGCGTCACACCACGAATGATCTGCCCCTGTAATAACTGTAATTCAGCAGGGATAGGCCAACGCAGGCTGGCATTGCGAACCGTCACACTGATGACGGTCTGGCCCACCACATGAGGCGTGATCCCCATGCGGCTGACTTCAACTTCAGGTAATTCAGGCATCTTCTCTCTGGTTAATCTTAGCTGTTGGTGAGTGCAGGATATCAGATTTCAGGGAACAGGTAGCTGGCCTCGACGGTAATCGCCAGCCATTCTCCCTGCCAGTTTTGCAATAACCAGAACTGGGGAAGCTGATACACAGTCAGGCGGTAAGGCTCTTCATGATTTTCCAGCCACACTTCCACGCTACGCGGCGATGCCAGCTTATCGTTCAGCTGGGCAAAGGTTTCTGAGTCAATTTTAGTACCGGCGACATCCTGCCAGTTTGCCACTATGGCCGACGGATCACCGGCTATGACGGGCTCAGATTGCCAGTCTTGGAGATGACGGCTGAAAATAACACTGGGCAGCACCAGCTTTTCAATGCTGCTGTCAGCAGGGAGTAAGCGTACTAATCCGACGGACTCTTGCTCGACCGGGGTGGCCTGCATCAGCCGCTGCTGAATCAATTCAGGCAGCTGAATCATAGCTAAAAACAGCAATACCCCAATGATGATGATGTTGTTCCATCCCTTGCGCGACAGTTTCATCGTCTCTCCAGCAGTAAGTATGAATGAGTGATCATAATCCGCTTCCTGACCGACAGCCATAAAAAAACCCAGCCTTGGCTGGGTTTTTATCAAAAAGCAGAATAAACCAATTACTTGATTTTTGCTTCTTTGTACAAAACGTGCTGGCGAACAACTGGATCAAATTTCTTGATCTCAAATTTGCCTGGCATGTTACGTTTGTTTTTGTCGGTAGTGTAGAAGTGTCCTGTGCCGGCAGATGATACCAGACGGATCTTCTCACGAATGCCTTTAGCCATTCTTCAAATCCTCTTAAACGTTCTCGCCGCGAACACGCATTTCAGACAGAACGGTATCAATACCTTTCTTATCAATGATACGCATGCCTTTCGCAGAAAGACGTAGTTTAACGAAGCGTTTTTCGCTTTCTACCCAGAAACGATGAGTTTGCAGGTTCGGCAGAAAACGACGCTTGGTGGCATTACGTGCGTGTGAACGGTTGTTACCCGTTACAGGACGTTTACCAGTTACTTGGCATACTCGGGACATTACTGTCTTCTCCAAATCGTTTCAGCTCGATATCAACCGCGATTAACCGAACGCAAAAAGCATTCCACCTAACCGAAGCTATCAAAGGTCGCGCATTATACTAAGTCAAAACCAGTTGCTCAAGTCCCGAGCAGATCCTTTCTCGTCTTTTTGATCAATTTCGGCCTAGTTTGACATCAAGCTGAGCAATAATCAGCTTGATAGTTACAGCCATCCTCTTTCAGCAAAAGAAACCACTTCCCCGTCTCCGACGACAAAATGATCGAGGATCCGAATATCTACCAAGGCCAGCGCATCGCTGATCCTCTGAGTAATTCGCCGATCGGCCTGACTTGGCTCCGCCACGCCTGAGGGGTGATTATGCGCTAAAATCAATGCCGCTGCATTAAGTTCCAGTGATCTTTTTACCACCTCTCTCGGATAAACACTGGCGGCATCAATCGTTCCTTCAAACATCACCTCACCGCTAATCACCCTGTGCTGGTTATCCAGAAACAACACATAAAATGCCTCACGATGGCGATCACGCAGCATCCGGCTCAAATATTGCCGCGTGTATTCAGGACTGCTGAGAGCCTCACCTTTCGCCAGTTTCTCTGATAAATAACGCAGGCTCATCTCCAGCACCGCCTGCAGCTGGACATATTTAGCCGGCCCCAGCCCTTTGTGCTGGCAAAAGGTTTTGCAGTCAGCCGCCAGTAACGCACGCAGAGAACCGAACTCATCCAGCAGCTGGCCGGCCAGCTCAATCACATTCACGCCCGGCAGACCCGTGCGTAGAAAAATGGCCAGCAGCTCTGCATCCGACAGCGCATTGGCCCCACGCTGCAGCAATTTCTCCCTGGGACGCGATTCCGCAGGCAAATGTTTCAATACCATGGCGCTTCAACCCTTTCACTGTGTCTGCGCCAAAGAAACGCACATGTTGCTCCCGAGACAAAACCCGGTACTTGAAAATGCGGCGCCAGGCGCAGCTCTGGTGTCTTGTTACAATGTTCCGGCCTTGCCGTGTCGAGCGATAGCTCGGTCTCTGCCCTCCATCACAGCCTGACGGCATTTTTCTCACGACTAAAGCGATGAAACCTCATCACTTTGGTGATATCTTGTTGCCAGTTTTTTCACGACACAGGCAAGCGAATGAAAACTCTGGCAGGAAAGAAAATACTTCTGGGGATCAGCGGCGGCATCGCAGCATACAAGTGTGCAGAGCTGACACGGCGTCTGATTGAACGAGGCGCAGAGGTTCGCGTCGTCATGACCCCGGCCGCCAAGGAATTCATTACCCCGCTTACCATGCAGGCCGTTTCCGGTCACCCGGTGGCCGACAGCCTGCTCGACCCCGCCGCCGAAGCCTCCATGGGCCATATTGAACTGGCAAAATGGGCCGATTTAGTGCTGCTGGCACCCGCCTCCGCCGATCTGATTGCCCGGCTTCGTGCCGGTATGGGCAACGACCTGCTGACGACTTTATGTCTGGCCACCAGCGCGCCGATTGCTGTCGCGCCCGCCATGAACCAGCAAATGTATCGTCAGCCTGCCACCCAGGATAACTTGTCTGTACTGGCAAGCTGGGGACATAGAATCTGGGGCCCAGCCAGCGGCGAGCAAGCCTGTGGCGATGTCGGCCCGGGTCGGATGCTGGAACCTATGGCACTGGTAAGTGAGATAGAAAACGCATGCCAGCCACAAGACCTGGCCGGTGTCCGTATCGCCATTACTGCCGGCCCGACCAGAGAAGCCCTGGATCCGGTACGCTACCTTTCCAACCACAGCTCAGGCAAAATGGGCTTCGCCATCGCGCAGGCTGCAGCACAACGCGGTGCCAGCGTCACGCTGATCAGTGGCCCGGTCAACCTTGCCACCCCGGCCGGCGTTAACCGTATCAATGTGGAAAGTGCTGCAGACATGCACCAGGCCGCCACTGAGCAGGCAAAGGCGCATGATATTTTTATTGGCTGCGCGGCAGTGGCCGATTTCCGCCCGGCGGAAATCGCGTCACAAAAAATGAAAAAGCAGCAAGGACAAGACGAGCTGGCACTGAAACTGGTGAAAAATCCGGATATTATCGCCAGCGTCGCTGCTCTGACTGACCAACGTCCGTTTACGGTAGGCTTTGCTGCCGAAACACAAGACGTCGCGCGCTATGCGCAGGACAAGCTGCAGCGTAAAAACCTCGACCTGATTTGTGCCAATGATGTCGCGCAGCAGGGACAAGGATTTAACAGTGATACCAATGCCCTCCACCTGTATTGGAAGAACGGTGACAAGGCACTGCCCCTGACAGACAAAACATCACTGGGGCGACAATTAATTACTGAGATCATCGACCGCTACAAAGCACAAGACTAAGCCTATTTCGTTGAACTCTCAGCGAAACAGGCAAAATACTCAGCGGTTCATTCATTTTTGGCAGCCAGCTCTCAAGCTTACACTCTGGCTGTCGATACAGATAACACTGCCTGATCCAGACACTTTCCATGCCCTGTGCGCATGGCTAAGATAGTCAGGCTTTTTCTGTCCGGACACAGTCTTATATCGAAAAGGAACGGTTATTCATGGCTGGCAATAAAAAAAACAACCGCCGCGAAGAAATCTTACAAGCGCTGGCTGAAATGCTGGAATCCAACCAGGGGAGTCAGCGCATTACTACCGCTAAACTGGCTGCCCAGGTGGGCGTTTCCGAAGCGGCACTGTATCGCCACTTTCCCAGCAAAGCCCGTATGTTTGAAGGCTTGATCGAATTTATTGAAGACTCGATCACTACACGTATTAACCGTATCCTGGATGACGAAAAAGACACCATGACCCGCCTGCGTATGGTGCTGCAGTTATTGCTGGTCTTTGCCGAGCGCAATCCCGGGCTCACCCGCATCATGACAGGCCATGCCCTGATGTTTGAGCAAGACAGGTTACAGTCGCGTATCAACCAGCTGTTCGAGCGCATTGAAACCCAGCTGCGTCAGATCCTCCGTGAGCGCAAACTGCGCGAAGGCCGTGGTTTCCCCATTGATGAAAACCTGTTATCCGCCCAGCTGCTGGGCCAGGTAGAAGGCAGTTATAACCGCTTTGTGCGCTCCAGCTTCCGTCACAAGCCGAATGACAATTTCGATGCTTACTGGGAACTGCTGACCGGTCAACTGAGCTAACCTTTTCATTTCACCCCTCTCTTGTATCGGGCTCAGCACACAGCTGCATTAAGAACACAGAAAAAAGGGTTGGCACATTGCCAACCCTTTTTCATTGCACGCTCTGCCCTGCAACAAGCAGAATCAGATACCATACTGAGCGCGATACGCTTTCACCGCTTCCAGGTGCGCGTCCATGCCATCCTGCTCTTCCAGATAGCTCACCACATCGCCCAGCGAGACAATAGAGATCACTGCACAACCGAAGTCGCGCTCCACCTCCTGAATCGCAGAGAGTTCGCCTTTGCCTTTTTCCTGACGGTCAATCGCCACCAGCACACCGGCCAGAGCTGCTCCATTGGCCTGGATGATTTCCATCGACTCGCGGATTGCCGTGCCAGCCGTAATCACATCATCAACTAGCATAATGCGGCCTTCCAGCGGGCTGCCCACCAGATTGCCGCCTTCACCGTGGTTTTTGGCTTCTTTGCGGTTAAAGCAGTAAGGCGTGTCCACATCATGGTGATCGGCCAGTGCGACCGCAGTCGTAGTGGCGATCGGAATGCCTTTGTAAGCAGGACCAAACAGTACATCAAATTCAATGCCGGAATCTGCCAGTGCCGCGGCATAAAAGCGGCCCAGACGCGCCAGATCGCGACCGGTATTAAACAGGCCGGCATTAAAGAAATACGGGCTCTGACGGCCAGACTTCAGGGTGAACTCACCAAACTTCAATACGCCTTTTTCCAAAGCAAATTCGATGAACTGACGCTGATATGCTTTCATTGTTTCTCCTCGAGCGATTGGTCGCATGCTTCAGCCAGACACGGGCGCTGGCCGGTCAATCCCCCACAGCCTTCGCTTGCTGCAGGCAAAAAAAAGCGGCTCCGACAGGAACCGCTCCAAAAATATTAACTTTCCAGCGACGCCTGCTGGATAGTGATGATCTCGGCAATGCCGTCTTTGGCTAACGACAGCATCTCCATTAATTCTTCCGTACTGAAGGCTTCCCCTTCCGCCGTGCCCTGAATCTCAATAATCTTGCCATCACGGTTCATAATGACATTCATATCGGTTTCAGCATTCGAATCTTCGGCGTAATCCAGATCGCACACTGGCGTGCCCTGGTAGATGCCCACGGACACGGCTGCGATAGTGGTTTTCAGCGGGTTCTTCTTCAACTGGCCTTTTTCCATCATCAGATTGATCGCATCTGTCAGTGCCACCATGGCCCCTGTGATAGACGCGGTGCGCGTGCCGCCGTCGGCCTGAATCACATCACAGTCGACCGTGATCATCTGCTCACCCAGCACTTCCAGATCCACCGCCGCGCGCAGGCTGCGGGCAATAAGACGCTGAATTTCCAGTGTCCGGCCGCCCTGCTTACCGTTAGCCGCCTCGCGACGGTTACGGGAATGGGTCGCGCGTGGCAGCATGCCGTATTCCGCCGTCACCCAGCCCTGGCCTTTGCCTTTCAGCCAGCGCGGCACGTTTTCTTCAACACTGGCAGTACATATGACCTTGGTATCGCCAAACTCAACCAATACCGACCCTTCGGCATGGGCGGTGAAATGACGGGTGATAGTAATAGTACGAACTTGACTGGCACTTCTTCCACTTGGACGCATCGGGTTTCACCTTGGCTGATATTGAGTGCTGAAAACAAAGCCGCTGTGCGGCCGGCAGACATTAACCGGCGATTATAGCCAGATCTGCGTCGCAGTGCACGCCTGGCAGCAAGCTCCCACCTAGGATAGATTTCCATTATTCGTACCGGCGCGTATAATCAAGCCATCATTTCTTAAGGGCCGATAGCCAATGATTCACAGTATGACCGCCTATGCCCGTCGCGAAGTAAAAGGCGACTGGGGCAGCGCCGTTTGGGAAATCCGCTCGGTAAACCAACGATACCTGGAAACTTACCTGCGTCTGCCAGAACAGTTCCGCAGCCTGGAACCTGTCCTGCGCGAGCGCTTCCGCCAACGTCTGGCCCGGGGCAAAGTCGAGTGCAGCCTGCGCTTTGAAGCCAATCCGGCTTCCAGCAGCGAACTGCGTATCAACGAGCAGCTGGCCAAGCAGGTGATCAAGGCAGCAAGCTGGGTAAAAGAAGCCGCAGGTGAAGGCAATATCGGTCCGTTTCAGGTGCTGAACTGGCCCGGCGTGATGGAAACGCCTGAGCAGGACATGGACACCATCAACCAAGAGCTGCTGACGGCATTTGACGGCGCGGTGGACGACTTCCTGGCGGCACGCGCCAGCGAAGGCGCCAATATGAAAGATCTGATTGACCAGCGCCTGGCCGCTATCTCAGAAGAAGCCGGCAAGGTGCGCGCCCTGATGCCTGAAGTCATGCAATGGCAGCGCGATCGCATTCTCAATCGCCTGGAAGAAGCCAAAGTTGAGCTGGATGCCAACCGCATCGAGCAGGAACTGATTATGCTGGCGCAAAAAAGCGATGTCGCCGAAGAGCTGGATCGCCTGGATTCCCACGTCAAAGAAACCCACAAAATCCTGAAAAAAGGCGGCGCCTGTGGCCGACGCCTGGACTTCATGATGCAGGAATTTAACCGCGAATCGAACACCCTAGCCTCCAAATCTATCAACACAGAGATCACCGCCTCAGCCGTCGAGCTCAAAGTGCTGATTGAGCAGATGCGCGAGCAAATTCAAAACATAGAATAACTTTTTCACCCAGCCCAGCACGTCTCAGAAGCCCTGTATCCCCTTGTGAAGAGCATTGTAAATACAGGGCTTTTTTATTTTTCCCGTCCAAGTCGGTTTGCAGTTGTCCGTTGCCAGTTGCTGATTAAGTGATGGGCAAAATGGTAGGTAGTTTCCATTTAATGTCCCTTGCGGCGCCAGAGAGTTTTCAGCCTGTTTCATAAGAAATAAGAGACGGCATTGACCCGTGGCTTAAACATTAAACGCTACTTGCTTTACGGCTTGCTTTGCTCGGCTGATCCCCAATCGCTGCGCAACTTGTTGCCACTGCTTAACGGCGTTTAGCACTTCATCATAAATTTGCGTTGCCTCGTTCTGCGAGAGCCTGAAAAAATCTTTCACGTCAAAAGCCAGTTGGTAGTTAAGCGCGTTGTCTGTGTCGGTAATATTCAGATGAAGCCCATGCTTGCCAACGATCGGGTTTAAGTCATAAGCCGGTGATAACTTCCAACCTTTGTTGGTTATTGTCTAAAAAATCACGGTCAAGAAAATCAGCTGAGCCGGATCGCTTAAAACGAATACCACCCATTCGGTAGGAGTCATGAGTAGTTGAGTACAACATCAGCCGTCTCAGCCTTTAAACCGCTGTAGTGATAATACACCTGAAAAGACGTGGCGGTGATCTCAGCACGGCTTGAAATTTGCCTCAGAGCTTTGCGTTGTTTACTGCCTAAAACTCCGTCCAGACGCTCAAATCGGTAGGATTGATATTCGCTCACGGTAACCTGTTTAACGTTTTATTAGTGCTAAAGTGTGAATTGGAATGTTTGCGCTAACAACGGCTGAAGCTGCACTTTTGGCGGTTTGCGATCTTCTGAAGCAAACCGTTTAGGATCGACAGTGACAAATCCCCAAAACTGTAAAAAGCGTTCAATAAAGCGCGATTCAATTAACACGCCAAGCCTTTTTTCTGGCGAGTAGTAATCGTCTGGCTCAAGCTGGCGCAATAAATCAGGGAAGGCCGTGACGATATCATCAATTAATTGATCCGGGTTGGCATGGTTTTGCAAGCGCCACAACATAAAGAGCCAGATGATAACACTGGTCAAACGACTGCCACAGCAACCATAGCTGGCGAAATGACATTTGCCCTGTAAGCTCAAACTTTTTAATGGTAGGAACTGGCAACATTTCAAGGCTTCTGGTGAACAGAATTTTGCCACTATCTCATCGCCGCCGAATACCGCATTTCAAATGCCCAGCCCGCCTTCACCCTCTTCCGCTTTTATTCTGGCTGAGGCGGCGAAAAATTCATACACTGTCGATTTATTATTTTTAGGCACTTTGATGAAATCCCACAATCCATCACAACTGAAGAAGCTATGGGAACTAATCCTCTCAAGCACACCTCTCACTCAACTGCACAGAAGTGAAATTGCGTTTTTATCCGATCCACAAATACTGATGCTCTCGCTTCCCTTTGGCATCAATATGCCTGAAGACGTTTCAGAGAAGTGTGGTAAGACCTTTCTGCAGTATTTTGATTACATGATCAATGAGCTGTGTATTCACCTGCGCGGCTCCCCCAATCAACAGCTACCACAGCAGCTCAGCGATACCATCATTGAACAGATTCAACATAAGACAATGAACCTCTTGATGACCTATGAAATGGTCAAAATCATCAAAGCGCATCAGTTGCCGGTTGATCAGCAAATCCTCGCTCGCTTAACCGAAATGCAGATGCAAACATCGGAAAATCATTATTCTGCTTCCCTCGCCCCCGAACAAATGGCAGCAGCAATGAATGAGATAATCCAGCAGCAGGGTATTCGAACCGGCTTTGAATTTTGTCATTTTATCAGTGATGATCTGGCTATATTGCCGCCGGATGCCGTGAGGTTAATGCTCCCCAGCTTTGTTTCAAACGACTGGATAGTCGATGCACTGCTATTACTCACCCTGCATCAAGAGCCGGAATTAGGCCAGGTCGCGGCAGAACTTCTCACCCAGCTACCCGATAAAAAGTGGAAACAACTCACCAACCGCAACTACCTCACACTGGTGCAGCGTTTTGGCGATGACGCAGTCAAGGCCCACCTTCCTGAGTGGAGCCGACTGGCGATGAAATACGCCAGACAAAACGCACCTTGCCAAGTGGTTGAGCTTTACGCCTCGTTCGCGGATGGCAATCAATCCATCCTCTTCTGTGGTCTGATAAAAGAGCCGGAGACAAAGGCTCAGCACCTGATAGGTAGCGTATTCCGTGTAGGTTATGGTTTAGTGGATAGCTACTTTACCCCCCACATCGAACAGGCTCAATACAGACAGATTGCAAATGCCTTTTCCAATGAACTACAAGCAATACCGTGCGATCCACTATTACTGAGCCATGTGATTCCCTGGGCTTTGGCGACGCAGCTAAACAGTCCAGAAAAAATGAATGTGGAAATGCTCCAGTTACTGGCTTTGCTCCCTCCGCAATGGACCGAACCACAACCCTTCGATCTGAACCGAGTTTCTCAGGTATGTAAGATCGATAGCCAAGACCCAGCATGGAAAGAAAAAAATCGCAAAAGCAGTAAATTTCTGCTCAACACACCAATGACTCGCAGCTGGATTATCGAGAATATCGCCCCGCGTTTTACGAAACCACGACAGGTCAGAGATCACTATTACCTGAGCAACCCACAGCCTTATGTTGAAGCGCTTGCGCTGGCTGGATTGCTGTCGTTTTACTATCAGCAACCGCCTTCTCTGGTTATTTCCAGTCCACAACTTTATCTGGCAAGTGCCTATCTGCTTGCAGAAGGCAATCTTGGCCAAAAAAGCTTCCCACTGTTTGACTGGTTAGCCGAAGAGAGCCTGCTGCATCGTGATCACCAGAATAAGCTGGCCTTACTCGATCAACATATTGCTTCGCCGACAGGGTACGTGATCAAAGTTGAACTGGTGGGTTCAAAGCCTAAAATATGGCGTCGCTTTACCGTTTCCAGCGCGATGGATTTAGAATCCTTCCATCAACTTCTGCAAGACATCATGGGATGGGAGAATGCCCATCTCTATATGTTCCATACTCAATTGGGCCACATTGATAATACCGATGAAACTGACTTGCCTGCTGATGACATCCCATTGATGGCAGTACTGCAAGAAGAAGGCGACCGCATAGACTACATCTACGATTATGGTGACCACTGGGAGCACACCATCTCCTTAGAGAAGATCAATAAACGAAGTTGCAGCCTTCCAAAAGTCACCGCAGGAAACGGTGCCTGTCCACCAGAGGATTGCGGCGGAATTTGGGGCTATGCGTTACTGCTGGCGCTGACCAAGAAGGAAAACCTCAGTGAAGACGAGCAGGATCAGCTGATGTGGTACGGTATGGATGACGACTGGAATGCACGCCAATTCGATAAAGATCAGGTTAATACCCTGATTGAAAACACAATGAGTTAGGAACACATCTACATTCTGCCCCGCAGTCCGCCGCCTCCCAGACCGCGAAGTTGACCCGCGCCAATGTTTGGCCGGTTCATCATGCCGCGCTGAACAGCCGGACGGTTCGCGCGAATGGCAGAGCGGTCGACAGGCCCCTGCTCGCGGCGGGTTTGCAATTGCTGTCGGACGCGCTGTTGCGTCTCCGGCGGCAGACTCTGCCATTTCTGATCAAGCTGGGCTTTGACCGCCGGCAGATTGTCGGCAATATCAGCACGATCACCCTGCCAGTTGTCAAACTTGTTTTTGATCTCCTGCTGCTTGTCCGGATCCAGACTTTGCCACCAGTCTGTCACCATATCTTTGTATTCACCATCACCATGGCAGCAGTTCGGATAATAATGGTGCCAGTAATAGAGGTAATCGTCGTACCACCACTCATTGCTGTAGTGATAGCTGGCTGGACCCGATGAATCAGCCCCAGTGCTGCCGCATCCGGTTAACAGCAAGAGCAGACAAAAAAACAGAGAGCGAATCGGCATCTTGTTGGACTCCGTGTAGCGATGTAATGAAGAGTGCTGGCCACCTAGCCCGGCAATAAATCACAAATAAGCCTGATAATCAGGTTAGCAGATCCGGCTCAAACCCGATCAGGCAAGGGATATTTCCCTCGCTTCTCCCCGCTGTTTCATCTTCTTACCTCAACTTTTGCATGACTTTACTACGTCGACGCTCAGTACCTGCCTGCACTGACTATAGTTAACAATAGCGGCGAAAATATAGCATAAAAGTTCAATTAACAGCCGCAGCTAGCCACTGATTTTCAAGGGATAATGCAGAAGGGCAAAAGCATGACAGCAAAAACAGACAATAAAGTCATCCTGATAGGTGCGGGTTACATATCGGATGTTCACGCTGCGGCGCTCCGGTCGCTGGACGGTATCCGGCTCTGTGCTGTTGTCGATCCCAATCTCTCTGCCGCACAAGCACTGGCAGAGCGTCATCACATTCCGTTGTTCTTCAGCACTGTGGAGCAAGCGCTGGCTGAAACCGAATTTACCGCCGCCCATGTGCTGACCCCGCCCAATCTGCATTATGCGCTGGCCAGCCAGCTGCTCAGTCACGGCAAACATGTGCTGGTCGAGAAACCGCTGGCTGAAACCGAAGAGGAGTGCGAGGCGCTGATTAGCCTGGCGCAGCAACATGGCGTCACCCTGGCCGTTAACCAGAATTTCATCTTTCACCCTGTGATGGAGCGGGCAAAGCAGCATCTGGCCAATAATGATATTGGCCCGGTCAAATCGGTTTCCCTGCGCTATGAAATGCCATTACGCCAGCTGACGGCCGGTCAGTTCAGTCACTGGATGTTCCGCCAGCCCGTCAATTTACTGCTGGAGCAGGCCGTGCATCCGCTGTCGCAACTGATGAGCCTGTTCGGACGCCCGACAGCACAGTCGATGGCTAATAAGATGTTGGGTAAGCTAAGCCAGATCCAGCGGCTCAGTAATGGCCAGCCTTTTATTCAACGTTTAGATGCCATTGGTGAGCTGGACATCCCGGTGCATTTTGCTTTTGCAATGGGTCAGGACTTTCCGGTGTGGGAAATGCAGATCACCGGCGAAGACGGCTGTCTGAGGCTGGATTTTGTCCGCCAGCAAACCATAGTGCAAAGCCGCAGTCGTTTTCTGCCTGCGCTGGATACCGCGGTGACCGCCTGCACCCAGGCAGGCAGCCTGCTGTCGCAAGGGCTACGGCAGTTCACCAACTATGCCTTGACCACGGCCGGTCTCAAAGCTTCGCAGGACCCTTTTTTGCTGTCGATGAAAACCAGTATCAGCCAGTTCTATCAGGCTATCTCTACCGGGCAGCCCTTACTGCATGATGGGGCATTCGGCCGTGATCTGGTGGCCCTGTGCCACAATCTGGCCAGCCAAAGCCAGAGCGCAGATCGGCTGACAGCAACCACATCGCCCGGTAATCACGCAATCGAAGACGACTTCCAGCCTTTCGATGTGCTGGTGATTGGCGGCACCGGCTTCATTGGCCGTCATGTGGTGGAGCAATTGCTGGCCAAGCACTATTCAGTGGGTGTCATGGCGCGCAATATTCAGGCCTTACCCGCTTTATATCACCAGCCGACCGTTCAGCTGATCCAGGGGGATGTGTGCGACCCTGCCGCCCTTGATGAAGCGGTGCAGCGAGCTACTTACGTCATCAACCTGGCCCACGGCGGTGCCAGCGGTGACTGGGAGGCGATCAAGCACGCCATGGTCGATTCGGCCCGTGGTATTGCCCAGGCCTGCCAGACACACCAGATCACGCGGCTGGTGCATCTTGGCTCCATCGCCTCGCTCTATCTCGGCAGCGACAGGATTATGATTCACAGCGACACACCGCCTGATCCCGCCGCTGATCAGCGGGCACATTACGCCCGCGCCAAAGCCATGGCGGATCACCTGCTGCTGCATGAGAGCAAGGGGCAAGATCTGGTCGTGCTCCGGCCCGGCATTGTGGTCGGCCAGGGGGGGCCGGTCAATCACACAGGTGTCGGCTTTTTTAATAACAACCAGTACTTTATCGGCTGGAACTTAGGCCACAATCCCTTGCCTTTTGTCCTGGCCGAGGATGTCGCCAGCGCCACGGTTTCCGCCCTCACAGTGCCGGGCATTGCCGGCAGGTCATTGAATCTGGTCGGTGATGTGCGCCCCAGCGCGCGTGAATATGTGGCCATGATCAGCAAAGGACTGGGCCGTCCCTACCGCTATGTGCCGCAGTTCACCTTCTGGCTGTATCTGCAGGAGCTGGGCAAGTGGGCCATCAAACGCCTGTCCGGCCGCAACACCCTGCTGCCCGCGCTGCGGGATCTGCGATCCCGCGCCCTGAATGCGCGTTTTGATACCAGTGTCGAAAAGCGTTTGCTGAACTGGCAGCCAGTCAGCGACTGGGACTGCTTCTATCAACACGCGATTCTGGTTCACAGAACGCCGCCCGCGACTATGCCAGCCGCAGAAGCCCCCCGTAATGAAAAACCCGTTCCGCTCCCCGTGCAAGCTGACAAGGTGGCATCAGAATGACCCGCATACTGCATGTGTTTTCAACCTTTGCCGTTGGCGGCCCGCAGATCCGCTTCGCACAGCTGGCCAATGCTTTGTCCGGCCAATATCGCCACACCATTATCTCGCTGGACGGCGCCAGCCAGGCGATGTCCCGGCTAGCAACCGATGTGCAGGCCGAGTTCCTGCCGATGCCGACACTGAAAGCCATGAGCCTGCCGCAGCGGTTGCACGCCATTCACCGCACGCTCAGCCATCATCAGTCCGATATTCTGATGACCTACAACTGGGGCGCGATAGAATGGGCGTTTTGCAATCGGCTGCTGCGCCTGTGCCGCGGCATTCACTGGGAAGACGGCTTCAGCCCGGATGAAGCCAGCCAGATGTACCGGCGCCGCAATCTGTTCCGCCGCCATGCGCTCAGCGGTCAGACTCAGGTCGTGGTGCCATCTCACACCCTGATGGCCATTGCCCGCCAGCACTGGCAGATCCCCGCTCAGCGGCTGCACTATTTTCCCAATGGTATTGCTATGCCGGAGGCCGCCAGAAAAAGGCCGCCTTCCGCGGTGACCACACTGATCACCCTGGCGAGCTTGCGCGCCGAGAAAAACCTCCACCGCCTGATCGACACCTTTGCCAGCCAAGCCACCCACAGTCGCTTACTGATAGGCGGCGATGGCCCTATGCTGACTGAACTTGAGGCTTACATAGATAGCCTTAATCTGACGAACAGTGTCAGGCTGGCCGGACGCATTGATAATGTCTGGGGATTTCTGGCACAGGGCGACATCTTTTGCCTGTCGTCCGATACCGAGCAGATGCCGCTATCTGTGCTGGAAGCCATGGCCGCCGCCCTGCCGGTCGTCGCCACCGATGTCGGCGATGTAAAAACCATAGTGGCCGCGGAAAACACCCCTTTTGTGGTGCCACCCGCTCACTACGCCAGCGCGTTTCGCCGGATACTGTCTGAACCCCGGCACTGGCAAGCGATAGGAGATGCCAATTACCAGAAAGCCCGCCAGCACTACAGCTTCCAGAACATGCTGGAGAATTTCACCCGCCTCACTGCCCCGATCCGCTAACCCGGCAACAAGCTGCTATTTTTTATAAGAGCAGGGTGACAAACGCGGTTTTTGGCCCGAGAGCGAAACTTACACGTGCCGATTCAATTTAGCTGCAGTTCGTGATACCCTGCGCGCCCTTTCTTCCACTTGAGTGACAATGGTAATGAGCAAAGGCACGCTTTACATAGTTTCGGCACCCAGCGGCGCAGGTAAATCCAGCCTGATCAACGCCCTGCTGGAAACCAACCCGACCTATGACATGAAAGTCTCCGTATCCCACACCACACGCGGTATGCGTCCGGGTGAAGTTCATGGTGTGCATTACAATTTTATCGGCGTGGAAGAATTTAAAGAACTGGCTGAACAGGGTGCGTTTCTGGAACATGCCGAAGTGTTCGGTAACTTCTATGGCACGTCACGACTGTGGATCGAACAGCAGCTGAACAAAGGCATCGATGTGTTTCTCGACATCGACTGGCAGGGCGCGCAGCAGATCCGCCTACTGATGCCAGCAGCCAAAAGTATTTTTATACTGCCGCCGTCCAAAGATGAGCTGGAGCGTCGTCTGAACGCCCGCGGTCAGGACAGCGAAGCCGTTATCGCCAGACGCATGGATGAAGCACGCTCAGAAATCTCGCATTTCACAGAGTACGACTATGTGATCGTGAATGACGATTTTGATGTCGCATTAATCGATTTTAAAGCGATCATCCGCGCTGAGCGATTGAAGCAAGACAAGCAAGCTGCTAAATATAGCAGCATGTTGACTGCGCTACTGGCGCAACAGTAAGTAATTTTGTACAATTTTCCGTCTTTTTATTAAACCCACTGGAGTCCTCGATGGCACGTGTAACTGTTCAAGATGCTGTTGATAAAATCGGCAACCGTTTCGACCTGATCCAAATTGCTTCTCGCCGTGCACGTCAAATGCAGACTGGCGGTAAGGATCCATTGGTTCCTGAAGAGAATGACAAGTACACAGTGATCGCACTGCGCGAGATCGAAGAAGGCCTGATCACGAAAGACATTCTGGATGCACGTGAGCGTCAGGAAATGCAAGAGCAGGAAGCCGCAGAACTGGCGGCGGTCAGTGCTATTGCAGGTAACCAGCGCTAATTCAAGGAAGCGGGCAATTTGTATCTCTTTGATAGCCTGAAAGAAGTTGTAATTGAATACCTGCCTGAGACTCAGATTGAGGCGCTCAGGCAGGCCTATTTGGTAGCAAGAGACGCCCACGAAGGCCAGACGCGTTCCAGCGGCGAGCCTTACATCATCCACCCGATTGCCGTTGCTCGAATCCTGGCCGAAATGCGCCTGGACTTTGAGACCCTGATGGCAGCCCTGCTCCACGACGTTATCGAAGATACCGATGTCACCAAAGACGACCTCGACAGTCGTTTCGGCTCGACCGTGGCAGAGTTGGTGGACGGCGTGTCCAAGCTGGACAAGCTTAAGTTCCGCGACCGCAAGGAAGCTCAGGCGGAAAACTTCCGCAAGATGATCATGGCCATGGCCAATGACATCCGGGTTATCCTGATCAAACTGGCCGACCGGACCCACAACATGCGAACCCTGGGTGCGCTGCGTCCTGACAAACGTCGCCGCATTGCCCGCGAAACGCTGGAAATCTTCTCGCCCCTGGCCCACCGTCTGGGTATTCACAACATCAAGACCGAGCTCGAAGAGCTGGGTTTCGAGGCCTTGTATCCGAACCGCTACCGGGTGCTGAAAGAAGTGGTGGCTGCCGCCCGCGGTAACCGTAAAGAAATGATCAACCGCATCCACGCCGAGATTGAAGGCCGCCTTCATGATGCGGGGATCAACGGCCAGGTGCTTGGCCGCGAGAAAAACCTGTACTCCATCTACAACAAGATGAAGAACAAAGAACAGCGTTTTCATTCCATCATGGATATCTACGCGTTCCGGGTGCTGGTCGATAACCTGGATACCTGCTATCGGGTACTGGGTCAGGTACACAACCTGTACAAGCCTCGTCCGAGCCGGATGAAAGACTATATCGCCATCCCGAAAGCCAACGGCTATCAGTCATTGCACACTTCACTGGTCGGCCCGCACGGTGTACCGGTTGAAGTGCAGATCCGCACCGAAGACATGGATCAGATGGCTGACAAAGGGGTCGCAGCTCACTGGGCCTACAAAGACGGTGAAAGTTCAGGCACTACAGCACAGGTCAAGGCCCAGCGCTGGATGCAAAGCCTGATCGAGCTGCAGCAAAGCGCCGGTAACTCGTTTGAATTCATTGAGAACGTGAAATCCGATCTGTTCCCGGATGAGATTTACGTTTTCACCCCTAAAGGCCGGATTGTCGAACTGCCGGTCGGCGCGACCGCGGTCGACTTCGCCTATGCCGTTCATACCGATGTCGGCAACACCTGTGTCGGCGCCAAGATTGATCGCCAGCCTTATCCGCTGAGCAAGCCGCTGAAAAACGGCCAGACGGTGGATATCATCAGCGCGCCGGGTGCCCGTCCGAACGCCGCCTGGCTCAACTATGTGGTGACCTCGCGGGCTAGAACCAAGATCCGCCAGGTGCTGAAGACCATGCGCCGTACCGAGTCGATCACTCTGGGCCGACGTCTGCTCAATCATGCCCTGGGCGAGCTGAACATAGATCAGATTGAACCGGTAACACTGGACAAAGTGCTCAAAGATCTGCGTCTGAAGGACGTCGATTCGCTGCTGGCGGCCATTGGTCTGGGCGAGCTGATGAGTGTGGTGGTTGCCCGCCGCCTGCTGGGCACGCTGGATGAAGAAACCCAGGCGGATGACAAACGCCGCATGCCTATCCGGGGTGCTGACGGCATTTTGCTGACCTTCGCCAACTGCTGTCATCCTATTCACGGTGACCCGATCATGGCCTATGTCAGTCCGGGTAAAGGACTGGTCATTCACCGCGAAGAATGCGCCAATATCCGCGGCTACCAGAAAGAATCGGACAAATACATGCCGGTTGAATGGAGCCGTGACTTCGAGCAGGAGTTTGTCACCAACCTCAAAGTGGATATGCAGAACCACCAGGGGGCACTGGCCGATCTCACCAACACCATCGCCAATACCGGGTCCAACATCCAGGGATTGTCGACGGAAGAGAAAGACGGCCGCCTGTATACCATTACAGTGCGCCTGACGACCAAAGGCCGTGTCCATCTGGCCAACATCATGCGCCGGATCCGGGTGATGCCGAACGTTGTCCGGGTTGCCCGGCAGAAGAACTAAGGTGCCGCGCTCAGCTGCACTGACTACTCAAACGCCCGTCCCGGGCGTTTGTGCTTTCCCGAGTGCTGAATTATAAGCCGTTCAGCCAGAACTGAAACAAGACAAGAATCATGACGCCAGAACGTTACCAGAGGATCCAGTCAGTGCTGGCTACCCGCCAGCCAGATTTAACCCTGTGCCTGGAAGAAGTGCACAAACCCAATAACGTCTCCGCCATTATCCGTACCGCCGACGCCGTAGGCGTGCACAAGGTCCACGCGGTGTGGCCGGAAAAAATGCGGGTGCTTGCCCACACGTCCGCCGGCGCGCGCAACTGGGTCGAGCTGGAAACCCACACCAGCATGCCAGAGGCCATCGGCCAGCTGAAACAGCAAGGCATGCAGGTACTGGCTACCCATCTGTCTGATCGTGCGGTAGATTTTCGCGAGATTGATTACACCAAACCCACGGCTATTATTCTGGGCGGCGAAAAAAACGGGATCACTGCCGAAGCGCTGTCACTGGCTGATCAGGATATCATCATTCCTATGGTGGGTATGGTACAGTCACTCAATGTCTCGGTAGCCAGTGCGCTGATCCTTTATGAAGCACAGCGCCAGCGCCAGCTAGCCGGTATGTATGACAGAGAAACCACGCCGCTGCCGGCAGACACAGTGCACCGCATCTTGTTTGAACGCGGCCACCCTGTGCTGGCGAAAGTCGCCAAACGTAAACAGCTGCCTTATCCGCCGCTGGATGACGCCGGTCAGATAGTGGCAGATGACGCCTGGTGGCAGGCGATACAAGCCAGGGATAAGCCCCGGCGCAACAAATAACCCTGAACGGACAGAGCACAGAGTAAGCAGGCATGAGCGGACAGATGCTAGACACCATCGCCCTGACAGAATTGTCAGGCGTCGGCGCCAAAATGGCGGAGAAACTGAGCAAAATCGGCCTTCACACCGTACAGGATCTGCTGTTTCACCTGCCGCTGCGTTATGAAGACCGCACCCGGATCTGGCCGATTGCCGCCGTGCAGCCCGGACAGCACCTGACGGTGCAAGGCGAAGTGCTGCATAACGCCATCAGTTTTGGCAAGCGCCGGATGCTGACGGTCAAGATCAGCGACACAACCGGCTCTGTCACCCTGCGCTTTTTCAATTTCAACGCCGCGATGAAAAACGCCCTGTCCGAGGGAAAACAGGTCAAAGCCTACGGCGAGATCCGCCGCGGCCAGCACGGGCTGGAAGTGATCCATCCAGATTACAGCGTGTTTTCTGAACCGACCACACTGGCAGTTGAAGACACCCTCACCCCTGTCTACCCCACCACAGACGGCTTGCGTCAGTTAACCTTGCGCAGCCTGACCGAACAGGCGCTGAACCTGCTCGACAAAGCCGCGGTCAGCGAATTACTGCCCGAAGGCTTGTACGACAGGCAAATGACCCTGGCCGATGCCCTGCACCTGATGCACAGGCCCACGCCGAATGTGTCGCTGGATCAGCTGGAAAAAGGTCAGCACCCGGCGCAGCAAAGACTGATCCTGGAAGAATTGCTGGCACAGAACCTCTCTATGCTGGCGGTTCGCCAGAAAAGTCAGCAGCACCAGGCCTGGCCCTTGCCGCCCAGTACCTCACTCAAACAGCAGTTACTGGCCGGCCTGCCCTTCAGCCCGACCGGCGCGCAGCAACGTGTAGTGGCCGATATCGAAACAGACCTGGCCAGAGCCATCCCTATGATGCGTCTGGTGCAGGGCGATGTCGGTTCAGGTAAAACACTGGTTGCCGCTTTGGCGGCCGTCCGCGCCATTGACCACGGTTATCAGGTCGCACTGATGGCACCAACCGAATTACTGGCCGAACAGCATGCCCTCAACTTTGCCCAGTGGCTGGAACCGCTCGGCATTCAGGTGGGCTGGCTGGCCGGCAAACTCAAAGGCAAAGCACGGGACACCGAGCTGGCCCGCATTGAAAGCGGCGAGGCCAAAATGGTGGTCGGCACGCACGCATTATTTCAGCAGCAGGTCGTGTTCAACAACCTTGCTTTGGTGATCATCGATGAACAGCACAGGTTCGGTGTTCACCAACGGCTGGAATTAAGGGAGAAAGGGGCCAACGAAGGCCGGTACCCGCACCAGTTAATCATGACGGCCACGCCGATTCCGAGGACACTGGCGATGACCGCCTATGCCGATCTGGAAACCTCAGTGATTGACGAACTGCCGCCCGGACGAACCCCAATCCAGACCGTTGCCGTTTCAGACACACGTCGTGCCGACATCATAGCGCGCATCCGCGCGGCCTGCCTCAATGAAGGCCGCCAGGCTTACTGGGTTTGTACCCTGATTGATGAGTCTGAAGTACTGGAAGCCCAGGCGGCTTCTGATACGGCCACCGAGCTGACGGCACAACTGCCAGAGCTGAAAATCGGGCTGATACATGGCCGGATGAAAGCCACTGAGAAACAAGACATCATGCAGCGCTTCAAAACCGGAGAGCTGCACCTGCTGGTCGCCACTACTGTGATCGAGGTCGGTGTCGATGTGCCCAACGCCAGCCTGATGATCATCGAAAACCCGGAGCGACTGGGGCTGGCCCAGCTCCACCAGCTGCGCGGCCGGGTGGGCCGGGGCAATGTGGCCAGCCACTGCGTGCTGCTCTACCATGCGCCGCTGTCCAAAACCGCCCAGCAGCGGCTGGCGGTACTGCGCGAAAGCAGCGACGGCTTCGTCATTGCCCAGCGTGATTTAGAAATTCGCGGTCCGGGTGAGCTGCTGGGCACCAAACAAACCGGGATTGCCGATTTCAAAGTCGCCGATCTGGTGCGCGACCAGCACCTTATTCCCCAGGTGCAAAAGCTGGCGCGTTACCTGCACGAGCAATATCCGGCCAACGCCAAAGCCATCATCGAGCGCTGGCTGGGCCAGAAAGAAAATTACTCTAACGCCTGATCGCCAGCCTTTTCTTTGCTGGTAGCGAAAAAGTGCGGTCATTTTCTGCTTTTAGTCGCTATTTTGCCGTCAATTTAATTACGCAAACGTTTGCTAAAAATAACAACCTCATTAGAATAGTGGCCACTTTTGACCCAAGGGTCATGGTCGGCTTCAGCGTCTGTCTCCTTCTCAGTCTGAAGCCGGCCTGTCGACGCACATAAGGAATCATCATGACTGGCCAGCACCAAGAAATAACGCCACCGCGTTCATCCGATTTGATCTACCGACTCGATGACAGACCGCCTTTGCCACAAACCCTGTTTGCGGCTGTGCAGCATTTGCTGGCGATGTTCGTGGCCGTGATTACGCCGTCGCTGATTATCTGTCAGGCGCTGGGCCTGCCCGCCAGCGATACCAATACCATAGTCAGTATGTCGCTGCTGGCTTCCGGGGTCGCCTCCTTCATTCAAATCCGCACCATAGGCCCGGTCGGCTCCGGTCTGCTGTCGATTCAGGGCACCAGCTTCAACTTTCTTGGCCCAATCATAGGGGCCGGGCTGGCGATGAAAGCCGGCGGGGCCGACGTGCCCACCATGATGGCGGCGATTTTCGGTACTATCCTTGCGGCTTCTCTCACTGAAGTCGCTATTTCGCGTATTTTGCAGCACACACGCCGCATCATCACGCCATTGGTGTCCGGCATTGTAGTCACCCTGATTGGTCTGACGCTGATTCAGATCGGCCTGACCTCTATCGGCGGCGGCTATGCCGCCATTGAAAACGGCAGCTTCGGCAGCCTGGACAAGCTCCTGCTGGCAGGCATAGTGCTGGGACTGATCGTGCTGCTGAACCGGATGAAAAACCCGTATCTGCGTGTCTCGTCGATTGTGATTGCCATGGCGGCTGGCACTCTCACAGCCTGGGGAATGGGCATGATAGACAGCAGCCAGCTCGCGGAAACCAGCCTGATTGCAGTCCCCGCACCGATGCAATACGGCCTCGGATTTGACTGGTCTTTGCTGATCCCGCTGGTAATCGTCTTCGCCATTACTTCACTGGAAGCCATTGGCGATATCACTGCTACCTCGGAAACCTCTGAACAGCCCGTCAGTGGGCCTGTCTACCTCAAGCGCATCAAAGGCGGCGTGCTGGCTGACGGCATCAACTCGGCACTGGCTGCAGTGCTGAACAGCTTCCCGAACTCCACCTTCAGCCAGAACAACGGCATTATCCAGCTGACCGGCGTTGCCAGCCGCTACATCGGCTATTTTGTCGCAGGCATGCTGGTACTGCTCGGCCTGTTCCCGGCCGTTGCCAACCTGGTACAGCTGATCCCGGAACCTGTGCTGGGCGGCGCCACTATTGTGATGTTCGGCACCATTGCCGCTTCTGGGGTGCGGATTATCTCCCGCTGTGAGCTGGACCGCCGCGCCATTCTGATCATGGCACTGTCTTTCTCTATGGGGCTGGGCATTGCACAAAAACCGGAAATTCTGCAGTTCATGCCGGATATTGTGAAGAGCATTCTGTCCTCCGGCATGGCGGCTGGTGGCCTGACGGCGATTTTGCTGAACCTGATCCTGCCGGAAGAAAAGAAAGCCTGATTCTGTATGATCCCTCCCCCTTTTCAAGGGGGAGGTCAGGAGGGGGTTACAGGGAAAAGAACTTAAGACTTCACACTCCGCTTGCCATTGTGTTTGACTGTCCGCACCGGCAGGCTGATCTGCACTTTCAAGCCACCGGCACTGCGGTTACTGAACTGAATGTCGCCCTGATGCTGATCCACAATACGCTTGACGATAGCCAGTCCCAGTCCGGTGCCTTCCGCGTCACTGCCCCGGGCACTGTCGCCGCGGGTCAGCGGCTGCATCATTCTGGCCACCTGATCCGGCTCAATGCCCGGACCATCATCCTCAACACAGAACCAGGCCATCTGGCGATCGGCCGTCATGCCACTGGTGACCCGCACCCAACCGTGACCGTAGCGAAGCGCATTCACCAGCAGGTTGCTGATCAACCGCTTAATGGCTACCCCGTTGGCATACACTTTGCCGTTAATGGTCCCCAGCGACTGTTCAATCCCGCGCTCAATGCCCCCTTCTGCTTCTGCCACATCTTCAAGCAGAATATTCAGATCGAGCAGTTCCTGCTCCAGCAATTGGGTGGATTTCAGGTACTCCATAAACTGACTGATGATGGCATTACACTCCTCGGTGTCTTTAATCATGCTTTCAGCCAGATAGGCATCTTCGGGCGACATCATTTCGGTCGCCAGGCGGATACGGGTCAGCGGGGTGCGCAAATCATGGCTGACACCGGCCAGCAGCAATGCCCTGTCGTCTTCGAGCTGTTTGATACCATCACCCATACGATTAAAGGCTTTGGTGACCGCCCGGATCTCCGAGGCTCCCTGCACATCCAGATGTGGCGGAGATCCACCTTTTGCCACCTCTAAAGCCGCCTGCTCCAGCGCCACCAGAGGACGATTCTGGATACGGATAAACATCCAGCCCCCGGCGATCACCATCACAGCAATAAACAGGCTGTAACCAAACAGCGGCGCAAAATCTTCTTCCTGCAATTCGGACAGCGGCACCCGCATCAGGTAACCCGGCATGGCGTCGCAGTCGAGCCATAGCACATAGCTGTCTGTCCCCAGCACCAGACGCACTTCCGTCGGCGTGTTCAGCTCTCGGGTCATTTCCTCACTGAGGTAATCAATGCGGGTCGCTTCTCTGAATTCAGCCGATTCCGGACTGTCATCGGCGTGAAGCGTGACCCCCAACTGCTCCAGCAGTTGCCGGCGCAGCGGGGTATCGAGATGAAACTTGTGGCCGTCGGCCAGCTCCACATCTTCTTTGAGCATCAGTTTGACTTCATAAGCCATGATGCGGTTGAACTGCTGCAGACTCGGTAGCAGTGCGTAATTCAGCACCGCCAGATAGGAAAAAATCTGGCTGGCTATCAACAAGCCAGCCAGCAGGATCAGGGTGCGGGTAAAGGTCGAGCGCGGCGACAGGCGCATCGGCATGACTTATGCCTCGCTGCCGTCTGGGACAAACACGTAACCCAGCCCCCAGACGGTCTGAATATAACGCGGACGGCTCGGATCTTCTTCAATCATGCGGCGAAGACGCGAGATCTGCACGTCAATCGAACGCTCCATCGCCGAGTATTCGCGGCCGCGGGCCATGTTCATCAGCTTATCGCGCGACATCGGCTCGCGGGCGTTGGTCACTAAGGCTTTGAGCACCGCAAATTCACCGGAGGTCAGCGGCATGGCTTCCTCCCCGCGGAACATTTCCCGGGTGCCCAGATTAAGGCGGAACTCACCAAAGGTGATGATCTTACCTTCCACACTCGGCGCGCCAGGTGCTTCGACCGTCTGACGACGCAGTACTGCACGGATACGGGCCAGCAATTCGCGCGGATTAAACGGCTTGGGCAGGTAATCATCGGCGCCGACTTCCAGACCGACAATCCGGTCGACTTCGTCGCCCTTGGCCGTCAGCATCAGAATAGGCAGCATGTTGTTGGCATTGCGCAGACGACGGCAGATAGACAGGCCATCTTCACCCGGCAACATCAGATCCAATACCATCAGGTGGAAATTCTCACGGGCCAGCAGGCGGTCCATTTGCTCGCCATTGGCTACACTACGCACCTGGAATCCCTGCTCAGACAGGTAACGCTCCAGCAAGGCGCGCAGGCGCATGTCGTCATCAACCACTAAAATCTTGAAATTGTCTTGCATCGTTCCACCTTATGCTTCGAACTCTGGATGTCGCCGAGGTGCTATTTTACGCGACCGCTGCCTGTTCTGACTGAAACAGTGAGCAAATGATCACCGTGAAATTGTTACCGAGTGTGTCCCCACTCCCGGCATGCCTTTAGATATTAGCCTGTTACGTAAGTTATCGTATTGATGAACCAGACTTTATCACCTTCTGGCGTGCGTACTACCACTTCATCATCCACTTCTTTTTTCAGTAGCGCCCGCGCCATCGGCGAATCGATAGAAATGTAATCCCTGCGGCCGAAAATTTCGTCATAGCCGACAATGCGGAATTTTTTGCTGTCACCGGTTTCGTTTTCCACCTCGACCCAGGCACCGAAAAACACCTTGCCTTCCTGCACCGGGGAATAATCGACAATTTTCACTTTCTCTAACGTTTTGCGCAGGTAACGCACCCGGCGGTCAATTTCACGCAGACGCTTTTTATTATACTGATAATCAGCATTCTCCGAGCGATCACCCAGACTGGCCGCCCAGGTGACTTTCCTGGTGACTTCCGGCCGCTCTTCCTGCCACAGAAAATCCAGCTCCTGCTTGAGCCGGTTATACCCTTCCCGGGTGATCAAAGGGGTTCTCATTGCGTCTGTCTCTGCTTACTGGTAATGGCTTGATTATACGATGTTGTAAGGCCTGACGGCGAGTTGTTCGCATGCTCCGGACGGCACCAAGATCACACCTGTCCGCACGGCTGGCAAACTCCTGACATTTTGCCGGTGCAAGAACGCTGACGGCCAGGCGGAATTGTGGTTAGATGGTCGGCCTGAGACAAACTGTATCCAAAGGAATTCTATGACCACGAGTATCCATCACCTGATTGCGTCTGAACTGAATGTCAAAACGCAGCAGGTTGCCGCAGCCGTGGCGCTACTCGATGACGGTAACACCGTCCCCTTTATTGCCCGTTACCGTAAAGAAGTGACCGACGGGCTGGACGATACCCAGCTGCGTAATCTGGAGTCCCGCCTGGGCTACCTGCGTGAGCTGGAAGACCGCCGTCAGGTGATCCTCAAATCCATTACTGAGCAGGACAAGTTGACGCCTGAGCTGAAAGCTGAAATCTTATCAGCCGACAGCAAAACCCGGCTCGAAGATCTGTACCTGCCTTATAAACCCAAGCGCCGCACCAAGGGCCAGATTGCGATTGAAGCCGGTCTGGAGCCGCTGGCCGATCTGCTGTGGTCACAACCGGACAACGATCCGGACATCGCTGCTGCCAGCTATGTGTCTGCCGACAAAGGTGTCGCCGATAGCAAAGCGGCCCTGGACGGTGCCCGCGCTATTTTAATGGAGCGCTTTGCCGAAGACGCGGCGCTGCTGGATAAAATCCGCCGCCACCTGCAGGGCAATGCCGAGCTGACCGCCCGCGTGGTAGAGGGTAAAGAGCAGGAAGGCGCCAAGTTCAAAGACTACTTCGAGCACAACGAGAAACTGACCCAGGTGCCGTCACACCGTGCGCTGGCGATGTTCCGCGGCCGTAACGAAGGGGTGCTGCAACTGGCTCTCAACGCTGATCCGAATCAGGAAGAAGGCGTGCGCGGCTCTTACTGTGAAGTCATTATTGCCGATCACTATGGCGTGAACCTGGGCGCAAAACCGGCGGACAGCTGGCGTAAGCAGGTGATCAGCTGGGCATGGCGCATCAAGATTCTGATGCACATGGAAACCGAACTGATGGCGGCGTTGCGCGAGAAAGCCGAAGACGGCGCGATGCAGGTGTTTGCCGACAACCTGAACGATCTGCTGATGGCCGCCCCTGCCGGCCCGCGCATGACACTGGCGCTTGATCCGGGCCTGCGTACCGGCTGTAAAGTGGCCGTCGTTGACAGCACAGGTAAGCTGGTCGATACCGCTACCATTTATCCGCACCAGCCACAGAAACAGGTGGCCCAGTCCGCCGCCACTGTGCTGGCACTGCTGAAAAAACATAACGTTGATCTGATTGCGATCGGTAACGGCACTGCTTCACGTGAAACCGACAGTTTCGTGGCAAAGCTGCTGAAAGACAACAACCTGAAGATTCAGAGCGTGATGGTCAGCGAAGCCGGGGCCTCGGTGTACTCGGCCTCTGAGCTGGCCGCCAACGAGTTCCCGAACCTGGATGTGTCGCTGCGCGGCGCGGTTTCCATCGGACGTCGCCTGCAGGATCCGCTGGCCGAGCTGGTGAAAATCGATCCCAAATCCATCGGTGTCGGCCAGTATCAGCACGATGTCAGCCAGAGCAATCTGGCTAAGCGTCTGGACGCGGTGGTGGAAGACTGTGTTAACGCCGTGGGTGTCGATGTCAACACCGCCTCACCAGCCCTGCTGACCCGCGTGGCCGGTCTGTCGCCGGCGATTGCCAGCAATATCGTGGCTTACCGTGACGAGCACGGCCGCTTTGATGCCCGCACCACACTGAAGAAAGTGTCGCGTCTGGGCCCCAAAGCCTTTGAGCAGTGCGCCGGTTTCCTGCGGATCATGAACGGTAAGAACCCGCTGGATGCTTCCGCCGTCCACCCGGAATCCTATGATGTGGTCAAAGCCATCGCAGCGAAAAACGGCAAGCCGCTCGATGCCCTGATCGGAAACAGTGAGTTCCTGCGCGGTCTGAAAGCAGCCGACTACACCACGGACGAAGTCGGCCTGCCGACCGTCACCGACATCATTCGCGAGCTGGACAAGCCAGGCCGCGACCCGCGCCCTGAGTTCAAAACCGCCACCTTTGCCGAAGGCATTCACGAAGTGAAAGATCTGGTGCCGGGCATGGTATTGGAAGGGGTGATCACCAATGTGACCAACTTCGGCGCCTTTGTCGATATCGGTGTTCATCAGGACGGTCTGGTCCACATTTCGGCGCTGTCGGACAAATTCATCTCCGATCCGCGCGAAGTGGTCAAAGCCGGCGATGTGGTGAAAGTCAAAGTGATGGAAGTGGACTTGCAGCGCAAACGTATTGCCCTGTCGATGCGCCTGAGCGACGAGCCGGGCCAGGAAGCCAGCCACAAACCGCAGGGCGGCCAGCGTCAGGGCGAGCAAACACGCCGGGCGCCTCGTCAGCAGCGTGACAGTCAGCCGGACAACAACGCCATGGGCGGTGCCTTTGCCGCGGCGTTTGCCAAAGCCAAGAAGTAATCCTCAGCCATAAAACAATAAAGGTGGGTTTGACCCGCCTTTTTTGTCTTTCACTTATAAAAATAATCAATCAGACAATTTTCAGCATTTCGGTGGGCGGATTCGGCACTGTGGCCTGGGCATACTTGTAGCGGATCACGCTGCGGATACGTTCCATTTTGCTGATCTGGGCCAGCTCTTCAAGCAGCGCCCTTGGCAAGCGGATGTGCATGCTGTAACCCAGCTCGCTGACATCTTTCATATAACTGTCTGCCGACAGTGCCAGCACCAGTTGTTCAAATTCCTGCTGATAGCCGTAGCTTTTTTGCTGGGCGGCATCCAGCGAAGCGTAATCCGGATGTTCACTGGGATCCCAGCCTGGCCGCCGCATTTGTTTGTCATCGCCTTTGAGCGAAGGCTCGCTGCCAGAGGGGAGACTGGCACTGGCCGGGCGCACTTTTTCACGGATCTTGTTATCGCGCGCAGCCTGCTCCGTCATCGGATTTACCGATGGCGCCAGTGTCGGTATACCGGCATTCAGGGGCGACACTATCATCTTCAGGCGACTCCTACAGTGAGCCACAGGCTCTACGCTGACGCACCCGAGCAACGGCTGTAGTGCGCCTCATGAATAACTGCAAAAATGGCAGAAACCTCTGCCGCTACACTTTGATTATCGGCCACTCAAGGTTTTACTTTAATATTTCTGTGGATTCTGTCGCCAGGGCTGCCGAGGCATTACCTTCAATAAACACCTGTAATGACTGCAGAAAGTCCTGCGGGTGGGAAATAAAGGGCGCATGGGAGGCTTGCGGAAAAACCACTTTCTCTGACTGCGGTGCCAGCTTGTCCATATCACTGGCAACTTTGACCGGCACCAGCCCGTCAAGCCGGCCATAGAGACGCAACCAGGGCTGTTGGATCTGTCCCAGCTGCTGGCGCAAATCCACCTCCGCCAGCATGTCCAGACCGGCAGCCAGCGCGTCCGGTGACGGCTGGGGACGCGACAGCACGGCCTGCTTGAGTAACCGGATGTCCTGCCGTGCACTCGGACTGCCCATCGCCTGCAGCGCCATGAAGCGCTCAACCGTCAGGCTGAAATCGTCACTGAGCTGTTGCTGGAAATCACTCAGTACCTGAGGCCTGATGCCGCGCCAGCTATCCATCGCGGCAAAACGCGGTGAACTGGCCACAGTGATCAGCTTGCTGACCCGCTCAGGCGCCTGCAGCGCCGCCTGCTTGGCGATCAGTCCGCCCAGCGACCAGCCCAGCCAGACCGCTCGTGCCGGCGCGCTAGCCAGTAAGGCGTCCGCCATCGCTTCAACAGACTGCGCCTTGACACCGGCACTGTAACCATAGCCCGGCATGTCAACAACATGCACCCGGTATTGTTCTTCCAGCTGCGGCACCAGATGCTGCCAGACAGCGCCATTCATGCCCCAGCCATGAATGAGAACCAGATCGGAACCCTGAGCCAGGTCCTGACCAAATGCTTGCCAGTAGACAGATGCCGTCATGTACACTTCCTTCACTTCAAACCGGATGGCAAGGATGTTATCCCCTGTGGCTGTAAGATCAATCTTTCGTTGGCCAAACCAGCGATGCGCCTTGTGCCGTTTACCGCTGCGTGACGGTGATCACTACTGGTGTCAGCATTGCCTGGCCAGCCTGCCTCGGCCGCCTTATTGCCAGCGCTGCGGAGCCACCACACTGGAGCCCGTCAGCCATTGCGGCCACTGCCTGCGTCAGCCGCCGCCCTGGGATCGGCTGGTGCGCCTCGGAGAATATGGCTTTCCGCTCAACCGGCTGGTTCAGCAATACAAATTTCAGGGTAAATTCTGGCTCAGCCAGCCACTGGCCGGTTTGTTAGCCGAGCAGATGACAGAACCTGCCCCGCTGCTGCTGCCTGTACCGCTGCATCCCTGGCGCCGGCTGATCCGCGGATTCAATCAAAGTGCGCTGCTGGCTGATGCACTGGCGGAGATCACAGGTGGCGATACCGATCACCAGGCACTGCGCCGGACCCTATCGGCCCGCCCGCAGCATCAGCTGTCGAGAAAAGCCCGCCTGCAGAATCTCAAGCAGGCATTTATACTTAACAAAAGAGTGTGGCCGGAGCACGTGGCTATTGTCGACGATGTGGTGACCACAGGCAGTACCGTTTCCGTGTTGTCTCAGCTGCTCAGGAAGCAGCACGTCGCCCGGATCGATGTCTACTGCCTGGCCTTTACACCGCATTATCGCTGATCAGTGACGGTTCATTTTGACTGTTCAAAAAAACCACACAAGATTCAGGGGTGCGAGTTCTTCCGCCAAAGAGTAGAATAGGTTTAACGCTTACTAAGTCAGGTATTACGTCGTGTCTATGATTACTATTTCAGAAAATGCACAGCAGCATTTCGTTAAGCTGCTGGCCCAGCAGCCGGAAGGCACTAACATCCGTGTCTTCGTGGTCAATCCGGGTACCCCAAATGCTGAGTGCGGCGTGTCTTATTGCCCGCCGGAAGCCGTAGAAGCCAGTGACACCGAAATTAAGCTCGGTATGTTCTCGGCTTATGTTGATGAGCTGAGCCTGCCCTTTCTGGCCGACGCTGAGATTGATTTTGTCACCGACAAAATGGGTTCACAGCTGACACTGAAAGCGCCCAATGCCAAAGTACGCAAAGTGTCAGACGATGCGCCACTGATGGAGCGCGTGGATTATATGATTCAGACCCAGGTCAACCCTCAGCTTGCCGGTCACGGCGGCCATGTGTCCCTGTCTGAAATCACTGAAGATGGCGTTGCTATTTTGCAGTTCGGCGGCGGCTGTAACGGCTGCTCAATGGTGGATGTGACCCTCAAAGAAGGGATTGAAAAGCAGCTGCTGGCCGAGTTTGAAGGCGAGCTGAAAGGTGTTCGCGACGTGACTGAACACGCCCGCGGTGATCATTCTTACTACTGATTTATGCCCGTGCGGGATCTCATCCCTACTCTCGCGCACCGGGTAAATCACATAAAAAAAGCCGCTTTCGCGGCTTTTTTCATTCTTGTCTGTGCTTAATGCCTATCAGGATAATCAGGCTTTCGTGCGATTATTCGGCTAGGTATTGTGCGATATCAGGCTTTTAAAACGGTGATAGTCACAGCGCGTCGGCCCCAGTTTTTAGCAGCCCGGACATCACGGCCCATGTAGATATCAATTTTCTTTGACCAGCGGTGATGCATCTTATCCAGCACCACATACTCACCAGGCAGGCCTGAGATTTTTACTTTAGAGCCGTGTTTGAGGCCCATTTTCAAAAGGTCTCGAGATACTGCGATTGCCTTCATTCCCGGCTTTAGTCTGTCTCCCCAGGCAGCAATTGACGGGCTGCTGTCGGTCTGGGCTGGCACGGAATTATACGCCGTTGCCGTCACTCGAACTTTGGCTCCCGGAGCCACTGCACTAGCATTAAAACACCACAGTAAACCCATAAAAAGCAATAAAAAAACACCGATTTTTTGTTTCATTTTCAACCTGCTCAACTCCAAAACAGGTCATATTTTAAACACTATCAATAAGAAAGGACAGGGTTATTGGCCCGTGTAGGTTTATTGAACAGCATAAAATATGATAACTATTTGTTAGAACAGGCCTCTTCAAGAAAAATATTTTTTTGCCATTGATACGCAAAAATAGCCGCTAGCAACAGCCCTCGCATGGCCAGAAAACCTAACATCGCCGCCCACAGCGCATGGTTGCCAAACTGGCTAAACAACTGCCATATCAGGAAGAAACTACAGGTCGCGATAAACATGCTGTTGCGCATTTCTTTGCCTCGGGTCGCGCCGATAAAAATGCCATCCAGCAGAAAGCACCACATTGCCACCAGAGGCACGGCAGCCAGCCAGGGCAGATAACGACTTGCTTCGCGCTGCACCGCTGGGATATCCGAGATCAGGGCAATAATCGCATCCCCGAACAGCGTGAAGGCCAGCGTCATCAGCAAAGCAATCACCACACTCCACAAAGTGGTGCTGATCAGCGTCCTGCTCAGGGCTTCGCGGTTTCTGGCGCCTATGGCTTTGCCCACCATAGCTTCCATGGCATAGGCAAAGCCGTCCATACCGTAAGACACCAGCATCAGGAAACTCATCAGCACCGCATTGGCCGCCACCACGTTATCCCCCAGGCTGGCCCCCTGAAACGTCATGAAACTGAAAGCCAGCTGCAGGCACAAGCTGCGCAGGAAGATATCCCGGTTCAGGCGTAATAAGCGGACTATTCCTTGTCCGACTTTATTGAGCTGGCTACGCCAGGGCGGCAAATTCAGGGTTTTCCACTGACAGGCAACAAAATACAGCCCCAGTACCATGCCGCTGTATTCCGCGATCACTGAGGCGGCGGCCGCGCCGGCCACCTGCCAGCCCAGCCCCAGTACAAACAGAATATCGAGCAAGATATTAATGCTGTTGGTGATGATCAGCAGCCACATGGGCAGCCGGGCATTCTGACTGCCCAGCAGCCAGCCCATGATGACAAAATTGGCCAGGGCCGCCGGCGCCCCCCAGATACGAATCGAGTAATACTGATCCGCATAGGTTTTTACAGCATCGCTGGCGTCGCTGACGGAAAATACCGCATCCGCTATCAGGCCATGGCTGAGGATAAGAAGCGCCGCCAGCCCCCAGGCCAGGGCTATCCCCTGCAGTAGTACAGTCGCCTGCGAAGACTTGTTACTTGCGCCGTACGCCTGCGCGCACAGCCCTGTTGTTGCCATACGCAAAAAACCGAGCAACCAGAAGGTCACGCTGATCATGGTGCCGCCGACAGCCACGCCACCCAGATACCAGGCATGCTCAAGATGGCCGATCACAGCCGCATCCACCAGCCCCAGCAAAGGGACAGTGATGTTGGACAGCACCATAGGAAGCGCCAGGGCAAAGACCTGGCGGTGGAGGGAGATATCTTTTAATGCGGCCAGCACAGTTCCAACCTCATGATTCACACGCTTAAGCCGCACAGTGTAACAGCAGGACCCATGACTGCCAGCTGTTAGCATAAATCTGCCTGTACTAGGCCAGCAGTATTCCCAGCCAGTGGTCAGCCAGTAACACTACAAACAGTCCCAGCAGGTGCCAGATAGAGAACTTGAACGTGGCCCAGGCATGGCCAGGTTCATCGGCAAACTTGAGCTTAACCGCGTACCCGACAAAGCCCAGATTCAGCACCAGACTGCCCGCCAGATACAGCGCACCACTCATGCCTGTCAGCCAGGGCAACAGACCGATCAGCGTCAGAATCAGGGTATAGAGCAGTACCATGGTCTTGGTGAAGGCAATCCCGTGCGTCACCGGCAGCATAGGAATATCGGCTTTGGCATAATCATCGCGGCGATGTATCGCCAGCGCCCAGAAATGCGGTGGTGTCCAGGCGAACACCAGCATCACCAGCAACAGCGCATGAGGATCAAACTGGCCGGTTACTGCCGCCCAGCCAAGCAATGGCGGCGCGGCGCCGGCCAGACCACCGATAACGATATTCTGCGGCGTCGCGTGCTTTAACCACAGGGTATACACCAGTGCGTAACCCACCAGACTGGCCAGCGTCAGCCAGGCGGTCAGCGGATTCAGCTGCCACAGCAAGGCAAAGCCCACTATCATCAGCACAGTGGCAAAAATCACCGCATTGACAGTCGGCACCCGCCCACGCGCCAAGGGCCTGTGATGAGTGCGGGCCATCTTGGCGTCTAATTGCCGATCAAGCACGTGATTAAAGGCCGCCGCAGACGCCGACTGCAAGCCGATCCCCAGCAAACCCAGCACTACGGCTTTGACGGGCGGGCTCCCCGGGACTGCCAGACACATGCCCACCAGCGCCGTCAGCAGTAACATCGCCACGACTTTTGGCTTGGTCATCATCAGATAATCGCGCCCCAGCTGTTGCCAGCTTCGGCCTGAATACGCTATCTGGCGTTGTTCCAGTGACTGTGATTTCGCCATGTCGCCTACCTCCCTGAATTAGCCTGACTTGGGTGTCATACGGCCAAAATGCGTTTACCTTCCATATGTTCCTGCCTGCACCTGAATCAGTGCATGGCGGACCGTTTTCACTCGCGGTATAGAAGCAGCCCGGCTGACATTCACCGCAGCCCGAGCCATAAACAACGCCCAGTTCGCCGCCAGTACGCTGAGCAGTAAACCTAATCCCCCCAGGTTATGAGCCACAGCCACTGGCAGTGGCAGGCTGGCCAGTACATTCGTCACGCCCAGCGCGATCTGCGCAGAGAGCAGCGCCAGTATCAGCGCGGCGTAGCGCCGCCAGCCGATATGCCACAGCCGCCAGGCAAGCAGCAGGATCACCAGGGTGGTCAACATGGCGCCGATACGGTGCGCAGCATGAATAGACACCCGCTGGTCAAAATTGAGCACGCCATACTGATAAGTTTGAAAACCCGGCTGCCAGGGCTCAAACGCCCTGATATCAAATTTACTTACCCAGTCCACTTCGCAGACAGGCAGCTGAGTGCAGACCACAGCGGCATAGTTGGCTGCCGTCCAGCCGCCCAGTGCAATCTGCACTGCCACCACTATCAGCCCGGCTACGGCTAAGCGCCGGACACTGACTAACGCAGGAGAGGAAGCAACCGCTGTCGCAGGCCGCTTTCTGTGTCTCAGCAGCATCCGCAACCAGAGCACCAGTAACAGGCTGGCTGTGGTAAAGCCGCCCAGCAGGTGACCCATCACTATCACCGGCTTGAGCGACATGGTCACGGTCCACATACCCAGCAACGCCTGAAACACCACCAGCCCCAGCAACACCAGAGGTAAGCGGCGTGGTCTGTCACCACGGCGACGGGCCAGGACATTCAAAGCGACTATCAGCAGCCCGAGCGCACCGGCCATGTAGCGATGGATCATTTCATTCCAGGCTTTATGCACTTCCACCGGGTGATCCGGAAAAGCCTGTTGAGCCAGTGCATGCTGATCGTCAGTTTTGGGAACTGTCATGAAACCATAGCAGCCGGGCCAGTCCGGGCAGCCAAGCCCGGCTTCTGTCAGCCGGGTATACGCCCCCAGGGCTATCACAGCAACGGATAATAAGAGAGTCAGTCCAACCAGCCAGATAAAGCGCCGGTCGGCCTGCCGGTAACGGGAAGAAGCCATTGATAACATCGCCACTCCTTAGCGCATGCGGTTTGCAACATCAGCCTATTTTGGAAACCTTGAGTAAACGTTTGAGATCCCTCAGCATGTCCTTACCCTGAGCCAGCACCTGCGTCTGCCCTTCCACCAGAGGATAAGCCAGCATGACGTTGCCCTGCGGATCTGAGATATAAATGGCCTGGGCACCGAATTCCAACGCACGGATCTGAGCAAGGACAGGCTCCGGTGCGGCCAGTACTGTACTGCCGCCGGCCTGCACATGCTCTGCAGCAGGCAAGCCTGTATCCCCCTGACCTGAGATCAGCACCAGGCTGGCAATACGCTCCTGTTCGGCGCCCATGGCCTGAGGCACCTGACGCAAATTAAACAAGGCGCCCTGACAGCGGGTATCACACTCTGCCGGCAGCAGATACACCAACTGCCATTTGCCACGCATCCCCAGCCAGTCGGTCACCACAGGCTGCTCCAGTAACTGTCCCCGATTGATGGCTCCCCCCTGATACCAGTGGTTGTCCAGCACCAGCTTGGCCACCACCACAGGCAGCACAAACAACAGTAACAACAACACTAAATTGATGTGTTTTCTCATCCCTGACTCCTGTTTCTCAGTACCTACTGCGTTCTCAGTGCGTACTGCGTTTCAGCCACCACCAGGCCAGCCCGGCGACGGCCAGCGCCAGCAGAAACCACTGCACGGCATAGGCATAATGCTTTTCCGGCCCCATCACTACGGCCTGCCAGTTCTGCTTGAGCGCCAGTGGGTCATCCGCCGCTATCTGTATGACCCAGTCAGGCAAGGGCAATCCCGTTGCACCTGCCAGTTCTGCTGGCTTGATATTTTGCACCCGCCTTGGCCAGCCACTTTCTGTCCCTGCCTCGCTCAGTTCAGGAAGCTGAGTTGAGGGTGCAATCATGCCCGTCAGCATGACCTGGCCATGAAATTCGGGTAACACAGGCAGCTCATCCCGGTATTGCGGTGCAGGCAACCAGCCTAAATTCACCAGTACCCAGGCGCCGTTTTCCGTCCGGAACGGGTAAAACAGGTGATAACCCGGCCGGCCGCGATCCAGCTGGTTATCCAGTAAAATCGCTTTGCTGTGATCATATTCGCCGCTTAACCTGACCCGGTACCACAAAGGATCATCCGGCAGGCTGGCGACACTGTAGAACGTCTGCTCTCCCCTGAGCTTCAGCGCTGCTGTCAGCGTTTCTTTTTCCTGTCCCCGTGAGATCTGCCACATTCCCAGCTTGACCAACACCGACAGGACCACCAAAGTAAAAAGAATAAAACCTGTCCGTCTCATCGCGTCCTGTGCCTCATCCCTGACGCCCTGATTCAGCCAACCACGGAGCTATCATGTTGCTGAAAATCCTGATTGTCTGCCTGCTGTTCTTTATCTTGTTTAACTTATTCCGTGCCTTGCCAGTGATGCTGAAAGGCAAGCAAAGCAAACCTATGTCTCACTACCTTGGCCGGCGCGTGCTGTTTTCTGTCCTGCTGTTTGCCCTGTTGTTGCTGGCACTGGCAACGGGTCTTATCGAGCCGCATCCCCGGCCGTTCTGATGCCCTCTGGCATCAGAGAATATAGACAAAGACAAACAACCCCAGCCACACCACGTCAACGAAGTGCCAGTACCAGGCTCCGGCCTGAAAGGCAAAATGGTGCTCTGGTGAAAAGTGCCCTTTCAACACCCTAAGCCAGACGATAAAGAGAATAAGAGTACCCAGAGTCACGTGCAGGCCGTGAAAGCCGGTCAGCATAAAGAAGGTATTGCCGTAGACCCCGGCATCTAACGTCAGATCCATGTCTTGATAGGCATGGATATATTCGACACCCTGCAGGTACACGAACAAGCTACCCAGCAGCACAGTTAACAGCAGATAAAGGGTCAGGCGCGGGCGGTTGCCTTTTTCCAGCGCCACATGGGCAAAGTGTACCGTCACAGAAGAGGTCAGCAGAATTAAGGTATTGTAGAGCGGCAGACCAAGCGGTCCCATGGCCTGGGTTTCCGTACCGCCAGGTGTCATGATCAACGGCCACTGTGCGACAAACTCCGGCCACAGCACTTCGTGTGTCATGGCGTTATTACTCGCCCCACCCAGCCAGGGCACGGCTATCATCCGGGCGTAAAACAGCGCCCCGAAAAAGGCGGCAAAAAACATCACTTCTGAGAAAATGAACCAGCTCATGCCCTGACGAAAGGAGCGGTCCATCTGTGAGCTGTACAGGCCGGTCATTGATTCGCGGATCACATCGCGGAACCAGCCCACCAGCATGATCAGCAGCAAACCCACCCCGCTCATCAAAATCCAGGGACCATTGCCGCCGAACAGTCCACCGACGGTGGCACCGGCGCCCATGGCTATCAAAAATAACGCCACTGCACCCACTATCGGCCAGGCGCTGGCCGCCGGCACATAATAATGCTCATGGGAAGGCTTCAGGGACTGTTCATGTTCTGTGTACGGATTCGCCATGGTCGACCTCATTGCGTTTGCGCCGCAGGTTCCGGCTGAGCGTTAAACAAGGTATAAGCCAGTGTCAGTGTATTGATATCCTCAGGCAGTTTGGGATCAATATAGAAGAGCAAAGGCAGCTCTGCTGACGCTCCGGCAGCCAGTGGCTGACGGTTAAAGCAAAAACATTCAATCTTGTTAAAATACTGCGCCCCCAGCCCCGGAGAAACGGACGGTACCGCCTGGCCCACTGTGGCGGTCTGAGTCAGGTTCTGGGCCGAATACAGCACTTTGTAGGTTTCGCCCGGATGCACCACCAGCTTGGTCACTTCCGGTTCGAATCGCCAGGCCATGCCCGGATTGATATAGGCCATAAATTCCACAGTAACGGTTCGCTTGTCGTCTACCTGTTCACTGGCAATGGCGGCCTGATTGGATGTTTTGCCATTGATGCCAGTAACTTCACAAAACACGTCATAGAGAGGCACCAGCGCAAAGGCGAAGCCAAACATCCCCAGTGACAGTAAAATCAGGCTCAGTAACGACTTCTTCTTACCTTTTTCCTTATCGGTGTCAGCCATATCGCCCCCTTAGTCCACCTTAGGTGGCGTGGAGAAAGTATGATGAGGCGCCGGAGAAGGGACTGTCCATTCCAGCCCTTCAGCGCCATCCCAGGGTTTCGCGCCTGCCGGTTCCCCGCCACGCACACACTTCACGACGACCGCCAGGAAAATCAGCTGCGACAGACCAAACAGAAAGCCGCCAATACTGACGATGGCGTTCACATCGGCAAATTGCAGCGCATAATCCGGAATGCGGCGCGGCATGCCTGCCAGTCCCAGGAAATGCATAGGGAAGAACAGAATATTGACGGAAATCACTGAGCACCAGAAATGCCATTTCGCCAGGCGTTCATCGAACATATGCCCCGTCCATTTAGGCAGCCAGTAATAAGCCGCGGCCATGATGGAGAAGATCGCGCCAGACACCAGTACGTAGTGGAAATGAGCCACCACAAAATAGGTATCGTGATACTGGAAATCTGCCGGGGTGATCGCCAGCATCAGGCCGGAGAACCCGCCTATGGTAAAGAGGACAATAAAGGCGATGGCAAACAGCATAGGCACTTCAAAGGTAAGTGAACCTCGCCACATGGTAGCCACCCAGTTAAACACTTTTACCCCGGTCGGCACGGATATCAGCATGGTGCAGTACATGAAAAACAGCTCGGCAGCCACCGGCATCCCTGTGGTAAACATATGATGTGCCCACACCAGGAAACTCAGACCGGCAATAGACGCCGTTGCGTATACCATGGAACTGTAGCCAAACAGCCTTTTGCGCGAAAACGCCGGAATAATCGCGGAAACAATACCGAAACTCGGCAAAATCATGATGTACACTTCCGGGTGACCGAAGAACCAGAAAATATGCTGGAACATCACAGGATCCCCGCCACCGGCGGCATCAAAGAAACTGGTGCCGAAGTATTTGTCGGTCAGTACCATAGTGACCGCTCCCGCCAGCACCGGCATCACAGCAATCAGCAGAAACGCCGTGATCAACCAGGTCCAGACAAACAGCGGCATTTTCATGTACGTCATGCCAGGCGCACGCAAGTTCATGATAGTGACTATGACGTTGATAGCCCCCATGATGGAACTGATACCCATGATATGAATAGAGAAGACAAACAGGCCAGTACTCTGCGGACTGTAAGTCGTCGAGAGCGGCGCATAGAACGTCCAGCCAAAGTTCGGGCCGCCGCCTTCCATAAACAGCGACCCCAGCAGCATGGCGAAGGCAAACGGCAGAATCCAGAAGCTCCAGTTATTCATCCGCGGCAGCGCCATGTCCGGCGCCCCTATCATCAGTGGCACCATCCAGTTAGCCAGCCCGGTAAACGCAGGCATCACGGCACCAAAGACCATGATCAGACCGTGCACTGTGGTCATCTGATTAAAAAAGTTAGGATCCACCAGTTGCAAGCCAGGCTGGAACAATTCGGCCCGGATCACCATCGCCATCGCCCCACCGACCAGGAACATAGTGAAGCTGAAAATCAGGTACAGGCTCCCGATATCCTTATGGTTGGTAGTAAACAGCCAGCGCTTGATACCACTTTGATGATGATGTATATCATGCTCCGTATGACTGGCCTCTTCCACTGCCTGTTCACGCATCATGTCCGTCATGCCCTGTTACTCCCTAAAGCTGTTCGCCCTTAAGAATTGCCTGTACTTCTGCTGCCTGAACCATATCGCCGGTATTGTTACCCCAGGCATTACGCTCATAGGTAATCACAGATGCCAGCTCCTTCAGGCTCAGTTGCGGGCCGAACGCCTGCATTGCCGTACCGTTACGTCCGTGGACCACAATGCTGATGTGTTCCAGTTTTTTAGCCGGATCAACCGAAATCCCTGTTCCGGCCAGTGCCGGAAACGCGCCCGGCAAACCCTGACCATTGGCCTGGTGACACACAGCACAGCGGGTGTTATAGACTGTCTCGCCCATCGCCATCAGCTCATCCATGGGCATTTGCATATCCAGCAGACGCAGCTCTTCAGCTTTCGCCTCCCGCTGGGCGGTTTTGGTGACTTGCAGCCATTCCTCAAAATCGGCCTGCGGCTTGGCTATTACCACAATCGGCATAAAACCGTGATCCTTGCCGCACAGCTCAGCACATTGCCCGCGGTAGATACCCGGCTTATCAATCTTGGTCCAGGCTTCGTTAATGAAACCGGGATTGGCGTCTTTCTTGACGGCAAACGCGGGCACCCACCAGGAATGAATCACATCCTGTGAGGTCATCAGAAAGCGGATTTTCTGCCCGACAGGCACCACCAGCGGATGATCCACTTCCAGCAGGTAGTTATCGCGCTTTTGCCGTTCATTGTTAATTTGCGCCTGAGAGGTGGCTAAGTTGGAGTAAAACTCAACATCTTCGCCGAAATAGCGATAATGCCACTTCCACTGTGAACCGGTTATCTGAATAGTGATATCCGATTGCGAGGTATCTTCCATCGCCAGCAGGGTTTTGGTCGCCGGAATGGCCATTACGATCAGAATGACAAAAGGAATCAGGGTCCAGAGCAGTTCAACCCGGGTACTTTCATGAAAGGAAGCCGCCACAGCACCCCGCGACTTTCTATGATGAATAATGGCCCAGAACATCACGCCGAATACCACGATACCAATCGCGACACAGATATAAAAAATCGTCATGTGCAGTGAATAGACCTGCTGACTGACCCCGGTAACCCCCTGGGTCATATTCAGCGGCATCGACTGGGTTTCTGCCCATGCAGGCAAACTCAACAAGCCCAACAATCCATAAAACAATGGCCGCATCATTCCGTGGCTCCCTCCCTCAGTCACCCTGACAGTCAAGTGTCAGCGAACGTCCCGCGCCGGAGACAGCAAACACCTGTCTCAGCCAGGATTCCCTCTAATCAGCGCAAAGAAGCTATAACAGCTTGTTTACATTTAACTTAGGACAGATTTGCCAGAATGAACAAAATTTTGAGTAAGAAATAGTCAACGCCCACAAGAAATGGGCGCTGGTAGACATAAGCGGGCAGAATGAGAAAAGGTCGGGCTTAAAAACGAAGGTGCGACACCACAGGTGTCAATCTGTGACCGAACGAAGGTAAGTGCGACAGCCAACGCTGCCAGGGGCGCCAGCGCGGACAAGGCACAGTGAGTGGCGAGTGGCTGGATACTTGCTCTGCCCAGGGCAGCCATTGCAGCAACTGGCGGACAGGATCTTCAAAACCATGAGCATAATCCTGTGTCCCTAATTTATGGCCCAGACCGCTGTCACAGCGATCGCCGGCCAGCACGAGGCACAATTCCAGTTGATTGAAATGACAACCAATCCGCTGGACAAATTTCGCCACTTCCTGCGCAGAAATCTGCAACAACGCCTGATCACAAACCAACATAACAGGTGAAGAAAAAGCGGTTGGCAGCTGGGATAACCAGTTCAGATCCGTTACAGAGCCCGGCCGCATCCGATACCGCTCACTGGCGTGAAACAACTTTTGCCGCCACAGCAGGTTCTCATTGCAGTCCAGCTCCAGCCAGCGGCACCGGCCATTATCCAGCCGGTAGAAGCGGGTATCCAGCCCTGCTCCGACATTGATGACATGGCCATTAGGAAAACGGCGCAGAAAATGCTGTACCCGCTGATCCACCAACAGGGTCAAGGTCGCGTGCAGCAACTGGTGTTGATCAACATTACCGGCCAGGCAATCGGGGGCCAGATGACACTGCCGGCAAGCCGCTGCGGCTAAGGGGTCATAAATCAAACCACCGTCAGCCAGACTCTCGCGACTACGCAGCCAGAGCGGCTGCAAGAGTGCAGCCGGAATATGATAGCGGGCAGATTTAGTCATTGTCGTCATCGTCTACAAGGTGATACCTTGATGATAATGACTATCATTAACTATTGCAAAGAAATCGTCGGTTCTTTACACGCAATCAGACCTCAGCCCCAGTCGCCGTTACGGATAACACCCACGGCAATGCCTTCAATGGTCAGGTGCTGCTGGGTCAGATCCACCACAATCGGTGCAAACGCCTCGTTTTCGGCATGCAAATACACCTGAGACCCTTTCTTTTCAAGACGCTTAACCGTCACATCATCATCAACACGGGCAACAACCACCTGGCCGTTACGGACATCCTGGGTTTTATGCACCGCCAGCAAATCGCCATCCATAATCCCTATGTCTTTCATGCTCATGCCATTGACACGCAGCAGGAAATCAGCCTGCGGCTTAAACATTGACGGGTCAACATCGTAATGGGTTTCAACATGTTCCTGAGCCAGAATCGGCTCACCGGCGGCAACACGCCCGATGAGCGGCAGACCACGTTCCTGTGCATCCTCGTCATTCACCAGCAGGCGAATACCGCGTGATGCACCCGGTACGATTTCAATCACCTGCTTACGGGCCAGCGCTTTTAAATGTTCCTCTGCCGCGTTGGCAGATCGGAACCCCAGTTCACGGGCAATTTCCGCCCGAGTCGGCGGCATGCCGGCGACTTCAATTTTTGCTTTGATCAAATCAAAGACTTCTTGTTGGCGTGGCGTTAACGGCTTCATGACATACCCTGTCTTTTTATACAGTTCACTGTGAGTATATCCAGTGTTCATTGTTTTGAAAAGACTATATTCAATGAAATGCTGGCTTGGCTGACCCTGCCACAACGCCAGCGAACAAAATTTTACTCTTTGCTATCCTGTATCGTATTTTTCGCAGCAATACCCGGCGCGTTTTCTGCTATCCTTGCCACGCATTAAGATTTCGAGGCTAGTTATAAACATGTCAAGTTGGCAGAAATTTTCGCAAAGTCTTCTGAATTTGCCGCTTTCTTTACTGGTTAAGACCCGTACAATCCCGTCCGATCCTGTTTCTGAACTGGAACTGGATCTCGACCGCCCTATTATCTACACCTTGCCTTTCAGCTCGCAGACCGATCTGCTGACCCTGAGCGCAGCGACCCAGGCCGTCGGGCTGCCCGATCCGCTGGAGCCTGTTGTCATCAATGGCCAGGTGTTCCCCCGCTATGTCTTCGTCGCCAACAGCCCGAGTATTTTCGGCAGTGACGGCCAGCTACCGGCCAAATCCTTAACCCTGTTTACCGATTTGCTGGCGGCCCATAAAGCCGATCCGCAACTGGATGTTCAGCTGCTGCCCGCTTCGATACTGTGGGGCCGCAAACCCGGCACTGAAGGTGAGCAAAAACCGATACTGAAAGCCTTAAATGGTCCGGAAAAATGCTTCGCCGTACTGGCGCAGGGCCGGGATTGTATGGTCCGCCTCAGCCCGACCATGTCGTTACGCTTTATGGCCGACAAGCACGGGACAGATAACGCCATTGCCAATAAGCTGGCCCGGGTGGCTAAGATCCATTTCTCCCGCCAGAAGCTGGCGGCGGCAGGCCCTCGCCTGCCACAGCGTCAGGCGCTGTTTAACCGCCTGCTGGCCTCCAAAGCGATAGAAAAAGTGGTCCGCGAGGAAGCGGAAAGCCGCGATGTGCCTTTAGAAAAAGTGCGCAAAGAAGCCATTGATATGATGGAAGAAATTGCGGCCGATTTTTCCTACAGCCTGGTTCGTCACGGTGACCGTTTCCTGAGCTGGTTGTGGAACCGTCTTTATAAAGGGATCAATGTCAGCAATGCCCAGCGGGTCCGCCAATTAGCGCAGGACGGCCATGAAATTGTCTATGTCCCCTGTCACCGCAGTCATATGGATTACCTGCTGCTGTCTTACGTGCTCTATCAGGAAGGCATGGTACCACCACACATTGCGGCAGGTATTAACCTGAACTTTTTCCCGGCCGGGCCGATTTTCCGCCGCGGCGGCGCGTTCTTTATCCGCCGCAGCTTTAAAGGCAACCGCCTCTATTCAACAGTATTTCGCGAATATCTCGGTGAGCTGTTTGCCAAAGGTTACTCGGTGGAATATTTCAGTGAAGGCGGCCGCTCCCGTACCGGTCGCTTGCTGGCACCGAAAACCGGCATGCTGTCGATGACCATTCAGGCCATGCTGCGCGGCCTCAACCGCCCGGTCACTCTGGTGCCTGTGTATATTGGTTACGAGCACGTGATGGAAGTGGCCACTTACGCCAAAGAGCTGCGTGGCAAGCGAAAAGAAAAAGAAAGCTTGGGTCAGGTATTGCGCACCCTGCGTAAATTGCGCAATTTCGGACAGGGTTACGTCAACTTCGGTGAGCCTATCCCGCTGAATCAGTACCTGAACGAGCAGGTGCCAGACTGGCGTCAGCATATCGACCCGATTGAACCTGCCCGCCCGCAGTGGCTCAACCCTGTGGTCAACAACCTGGCCGATAAGATGATGACCCACATCAACGATGCAGCAGCAACCAACGGCCTGACTCTCTGTGCGCTGGCATTGCTGGCCTCTCGCCAGCGCGCACTGAGCCGTGAAGAGCTGGAGCAACAGATTGACTGTTACCTTCAGCTGCTCCATAACACGCCGTATTCGTCGGACTGTACTCAGCCGTCAGACACAGCGGCTGAGCTGGTTGAGAATGCCATCAGCATGGATAAGTTCATGGTTGAGCGTGACAGCCTGGGAGAGATAGTGTCGCTGGATCGGCAGCAGTCACTGCTGATGACCTATTACCGCAATAACATCATCCACCTGTTTGCGCTGCCTTCGCTGATAGCCCACATAGTCGTTTCACACCAGCGCCTGAGCCGGGCCGAAATGCATCGTCAGATCAGCCTGCTGTATCCGTTTTTGAAGGCCGAGCTGTACCTGCGGTTTGACTGGGCGGACTTACCGGAAGCGCTTGATGCCCTGATTGATGAGCTGATCCGGCAGCGGCTGATCCTGAGTGACGGCAATGAGTTGTCGCTTAACAGTGTCCGTATCGGCCCGCTTCAGTTACTGGGCAATACCATTACCGAAACCTTGCAGCGCTACGCCATTGCCCTGACGCTGCTGCGCAGTGAACCTCAGCTGATGAAGAGCGATCTGGAACAGCAAAGCCAGATGATGGCACAGCGCCTAAGCCGTCTTCACGGTATTAATGCGCCTGAATTCTTCGATAAGGGCGTCTTCTCTGCGATGGTCAAAACCCTGCGTCAGGAAGGCTATCTGAATCAGGACAACCATGCGGTCTCACGTCCGGTGGCCACCCTGGCCGATTTACTGGCCGATTTGGTTTCTCCGGAAGTGAAGCTGACCATTCAGGCAGTCATGAACCGGGAAGAGAAAAAAGAGCCGGGGCCGGATTCAGCGGATAAATAATCCACCCGCTTAAAACAGCAAACGCCCGCTAGATGCGGGCGTTTTTACAACCGGAGCGGAATCATCACCTCAGAGCATTAAGCCAGCGGCCATACCCAGCCACACCAGCATCCCCACATAGTTATTGTTGAGAAAAGCCTTAAAACAGGGTTCGCGCTCCCTGCCGCGAATTAGCATCTGCTGATAAACAAACAGCGCCGCCGCACCCAGCAGACTCCAGTAGTACAGCTGAGATAACCCCATCTGCATACCCACCACAATCAGTAGCCCTAATGTGCCCAGCTGCAGCAGGCCGATAATGCGCTTGTCATTGCGGCCAAACAGAATGGCGGTGGATTTGATGCCGATTTTTAAATCATCATCCCTGTCGACCATGGCGTACTGGGTATCATAGGCAATGGTCCAGAGTATGTTGGCGACAAACAGCATCCAGGCCACAGGCGGTAAAGCGCCAGACTGCGCGGCATACGCCATTGGAATGGCCCAGCCAAAGGCCATGCCCAGCACCAGCTGTGGCAGGTGGGTATAGCGCTTCATAAACGGATAAGCCGCTGCCAGCAGCAGACCAACCACAGACAGCTGGATAGTCAGAGTATTCATGGTCAGCACTAACGCAAATGACACTAACGCCAGCAAGGCAAAAAAGCCCAGCGCTTCGCGCTCGCTGATCAAACCGGCAGGCAGAGGACGCTGCGCGGTGCGTTTTACATGGCCGTCAAAATGCCGGTCTGCGTAATCATTGATGACACAACCCGCCGCCCGCATCGAAAAGACGCCGAGCACGAACACCGCCAGCACCTTGAAATCCGGCATGCCATCCGCGGCCAGAAACAAGGCCCACAAGGTTGGCCACATCAATAGCAAACTGCCAATCGGGCGATCCATACGCGCTAACTGCCAGAATGCCCTTGCCTTGGTCATCTCCAAACCTTCACTCTCCTACTTTTGTGCGTAATGGGCGGCTTTCTCGCTGCCCGATAACGCCGGTAATGTGCCGCTGAATGGCGCTGTTATCCTGATAAACCGGAGCGGGTGCCAGAAACAGCTCAGCCACCAGCATCGGCTTTTCTTTTACCCACAGGCGAGAGCGACGCGCCCATAACGTATCGTCATTAACATTCAGGCGGGCCAGCTGCAGGGCGTCACGGCGCGCACTCTGATCGGTAAACACCCGGTATCCCAGCGGCGATTCTCCCAGCCGGGCAATGTCCTGCTCCTCACCCGTCATGGTCGGCACAGGGATCAGCGTGCGGCCAAACACCCAGGGTACACCGTCGCCATGTAAGAGTACGATACGCTCCAGGCAATCCACTGGCCCCAGCATCGCCTGTTCATCAGGCTGTAAGCTGCTGGCTTTGATCGGCTCCTGCGCCAGCAGAAGCACACTGAACTGATGACAATAACGGGCAAAACGGCGTGACAACGAGCCATTTTCCTGCAACCAGCTTTGCAGTTGCGGCTGATTGAGGTGTATGTTTTCTGTCAGTTGCCAGTCGGCATTGTCCAGAGCGGACTGATATATCTGCTTGAATTTCGACATCTTCCCAATTCAATTCCTAGAAAGGGTGATAGAATGTGGCCAATTGATAACACTGAATGATGCCCTATTGTAGCAAGCCGTCACGGACAGGAATATCATTCCTCGCCAAAGTAGGCACTTGGGTAACAGATTTTTCCCTGATACAGATGGATAGCAAGATGAAATCTCTACTCCTGACATTGGCGATGGTGCTGATTACCCTGACTCAGCCTGCGCTGGCACAATCTGCGCCGGCAAAGACCCCTGAATACAGTTATTTCACCCTGACGCCGGATATCACCACTAACTATATCACCCAAAGTAAAAAGCTGGGTTATCTGCGCCTGCAGGTCGATCTCATGGTCTCCGACCCGGATTATATCCCTCTGGTTGAACACCATGCGCCGCTTATCCGTGACGCCATTATCCAAATCATTGGCGAACAGCCGGAAGTGAAAATCAAGTCTCTGGCCGGTCGCGAAGCCATACGCCAGCAATGCCTGGACAAAGTGAATGACCTGCTGATAGCAGAGACCAACCAAAAGCTATTAACTGAGCTGCTGTTCACCAAATATCTGTACCAGTAACCCCAGCAAAACACTCAACACCGCCATAACCTGTGGTTTAGAGGTTACAAAAAAAGCGCCCGGTGGGCGCTTTGGTCTTTTTCCCGTATTTCATTACAGTGTATCAGGCTGCAGCATGCGCCTTGGCATGTTGCGAAGCAATATACTCTGCCACCGCCTGTTGCTGCTCACTACTCAGATACAGCCCCAGTTTGCTGCGCCGCCACAGAGCATCGTCTGCGCTGACAACGAACTCACGGCTCATCAGGTAATCGAGTTCTCTGGCGTAAAAACCTTCGCCAAAATGCTGCCCCATTTCCGCTTCGCTGCTGACACCTTCCAGTATCCGCCAGCTCATGATCCCGTAATTCGTTGCCATGCGATCTGCGGTAAATGTGCTCATCCAGCTAAAACGGTGGCGTAGATCAGCACTGAGACGCTCACGGTCAAAATCCGCCTCGCCGCCGGGCAGGCAGGCTTGCGCCGTCCAGGCCGGTCCCATGTCCGGGAAGAAAGGTGCCAGCTTGCGCAGTGCCGATTCCGCCAGCTTGCGATAGGTGGTCAGCTTACCGCCAAACACAGACAGCAAGGGCGGCTGAGAGCCTTCCTGTTCCAGTTCCAGGGTGTAATCACGGGTCACGGCTTGCGGTGAGTCTGATTCATCATCACACAGCGGACGGACACCGGAGTAAGTCCATACCACATCCTGACGCTGCAGCTTGTGCTTAAAGTGATCGTTGTACACGTTGAGCAGGTAGCGGATTTCGTCTTCATCAATCGCCACCTTACGCGGGTCACCGTGATATTCCACATCTGTGGTACCAACAATGGAGAATCTGTCCAGATACGGAATCACAAATACGATTCGATTATCTTCGTTTTGCAGAATGTAGGCCTGAGGCTCATCGTGCACGCGCGGTACCACTATGTGCGAACCTTTGATCAGGCGAATATTGCGTGGCGACGGGGTATCCAGGCTGGTGTCATAAAAGGTTTTCACCCAAGGGCCGGCCGCGTTCACCAGTGCATGCGAGCGACGGATGAAACGCTCGCCGGTCTGACTATCGAGCACAGTCACTTGCCACAGCTCGCCGTCACGCTCGGCCTTTTCAACACGGCAGCGGTTACGGACTTCACCGCCACGGGCCGCAGTTTCCATCGCATTCAAGATAACCAGTCGGGCATCATCGACCCAGCAGTCTGAATATTCAAAGCCGCGGGTAATTTCAGGCACCAGGGCGGAATCCGCGCCAAAGCGTAATCCTTCACTGGCTGGCAGCGTGGTGCGTTTTCCTAAGTGATCATACAAAAACAAGCCAGCCCGAATCATCCAGGCAGGACGCAGGTGCGGCCGGTGCGGCAGGCGAAAACGCATTGGCCGGGCAATATGCGGGATCTTGCGCAGCAGAACTTCTCGCTCTGCCAGGGCTTCGCCAACCAGACGAAACTCGTAATGCTCAAGATAGCGCAGACCCCCGTGGATCAGCTTTGAACTGGCAGACGACGTCGCAGATGCAAAATCATCGGCTTCAAACAATGCCACTTTCAATCCGCGACCTGCGGCATCTGCGGCAATACCCGCGCCGTTAATGCCACCCCCTACGACGATAATATCCAGAATCTCATTTGCTGCTGTCATGCCTTTCACCTGTGCCTTAACTGCGCTGCGCTCTTACCGAATGCATTTCCTCTCTGCTTATATTAGGACATGCATTCGAAAGTGTTCACTTTGTATAAATGTTCGATATCGCTCAATATAGCCAATTGGAAAGCGAATATCATCCTTTTTATGCTCGAAAGGTGACGCCGATATGATCATACGCACAAAAAAGCTGCCTTATCAGGCAGCTTTCCGAGAATGTGCAGGCAGATTAATGCTCGCCGCGACCATTATGAGCGAAAACGCTCATAACAAGGTCAGTCAGTCGAGTATGATTTCGAGATGGGTATCCAGCTCTGCCATCCGCTTGGCCAGCGGCTCTGGTGGTGTTTTATTGGTGAACAGCATATCAATCTGGCTGATATCCCCCAGATTCACCATGGCATTGCGGCCGAATTTCGTGTGATCGACACCCAGCATGACACAGCGGCTGTTTTCTATAATGGCTTGTTTTACCCGTACTTCGTGATAATCGAAATCCAGCAGGGAGCCATCGAGATCAATGCCGCTGATCCCTATGATGCCAAAATCCAGACGGAACTGAGAGATGAAATCCAGGGTCGCTTCGCCCACTATGCCGCCGTCACGATTACGCACTTCACCACCGGCCAGAATCACCCGGAAATCATCTTTCCCGGTCAGAATACCGGCCACGTTCAGGTTATTGGTCACGATCCGCAAATCCGAGTGGTCCAGCAAGGCGCGTGCAACCGCTTCCGGCGTGGTTCCTATATCAATGAACAGCGTGGCGCCGTCGGGGATATGCTTGACCATCGCCTGCGCGATACGATCTTTCTCGGCCAGTTGCATCACTTTACGGGTTGTGTAGGAGGTGTTGACCGAGCTGGACGGCACAGTCGCCCCGCCGTGATGGCGCCGGATTTTATTCTCTTCGGCCAGCTCATTGAGATCCCTGCGGATCGTTTGCGGGCTGACGTTAAAACGGGCAACCAGGTCATCGGTACTGACATAGCCCTGAGTTTTCACGAGATCGATGATCTCCTGATGACGTTTGCTTTGCTTCACTGCTGTTACTGCTCCTGATTGACGAAGTTCCAATGACCGTAGTGGCCCGCTTTCCGGGCGCGCTCATCTTACTGGGCAATCGGTCTGGTTACTAGGTAAGTGATCCCACTCCTGGCTGAAACCTTAATGTGCCGAATCCGCCGGCTGTCGCAGATGCGCATCGACAAAGGCCAGCAGACATCCTGAGATCAGCCCGAACAGATGCGCCATATTAGCCACTTCAAATCCCATCACGCCGACGAAACCTAAAACCAGCCAGACCAGCATAAAGACGACATAGCCATTGGGAATAGTGAGGCCCCGCGATGGTGCCAGCCAGCCCAGCCACCACAGGTAGCCCATCAGCGCGTAAACCACCCCGGATAACCCGCCGAAGTTAGGGCCGTGGAACCAGAACTGTGCAAGGCCGGAGACCAGCGCGGAAACGATGAAGACTTCCAGTAACTTGCCGCTGCCGCTGTGCCGCTCAAGCCGTCCGCCCAGCACCCACCACCACAGACAGTTGAATATCACATGCAGTGCGGAGAAATGGATCAGGCTGTGAGACACATAGCGCCAGACTTCCCAGCTGTCTCCCTGCATGGTAGGAAAATGCAGCCAGTAAAAAAGCGGCGCCTGCCAGCCCAGCAACCAACCGCCGTATATGCCGACCGCCAGCACCATCACCAGCAGACAGACAGGACCGGCACCCGATTTCACCATGTCAATCATACTGGGACTGTCATAGCGAAACGACGGTTGCTGACGGCGGTTAGCCACCTGCCAGGAGGCAGCCTGGTATTTCTGATCGTCAGGATGGCGGATAAACTGCTGCCACTCGGCTTCGGTTTCTACCTGGTGCGCTGGGTCAGACAACCAAATGGCAAACTGGCCGCCGGGTTCAGCGGCCAGGGTAAGTTCAATACCACGGGAGGCCATAAAATCTATAAAGGCCTGTGCCATTCGGGGGTTATTGAGCACGGCGATGCGCTGCATCTCAGACTCCCTGTTGAAATTTGTGCGCCGCAGGCGTCGCTGGCAAGCGCAGGATGATCATCTGGCTGAATTACTGCTCAACACACGGATAAGCCTGACGGCGCCACGCTTCAAAGCCGCCGTCCATGCTGTACACGGTTTCATACCCCTGATTAATCAGATACTGGGCAGCACCCTGAGAGCTGATCCCATGGTAGCACATCACGATCACCGGCTGCTCGAAGTCAACGTCATCCATAAAACTGACCATAGAGTCATTGGTCAGGTGAAAAGCAGACGCCGGATGAGATAAAGCGTGGGATTGAGGATCGCGAATATCGACCAGTACCGCCTTAGTGTCGGACTGTTGTAATAATGCGTACGCTTGCTCAACCGAAATATGTTCAAACTGCTCCATGATGACCTCATTCTGTAATTATCAACCGGGGTGCCAGCATCTGGCTGCGCTAATCCCCCTCATCACACGATCTTACGCGACATGCTATCGACGCAAAAACCAGCAATGGTGGACCCAAGGGATCCTGGCGCATTCAGCACGGTATCCCCTACTCATTCAATGCCAGCCAGTATACTCAGTTACTCACAGCTTTGAAAAAAATCTGGCTGCCTTTTGCGTGCGGGCTTTGCCGAATATCCTTACAGGATCGAGAGTTAGTCTGGCTGGCTAGGCCAGCCAGTAGCCTGCTGATCATAGTTTCGCCAGCTGTGGAAAAAACTGTGAATAGCGTTGATAATGTGTTCCTGCCCAAAAGGATCCACTAGATATAGTAAAGATCCGATCAAAGCCTGTGGATAACATTTTCAGCCTCAGTCGGCTATGCCAGCAGCCACTCAGCAAACCGCCATTCCATAGGTGTTCAGGCACAAAAAAACCGGCTCAAAGCCGGTTTCTTCATTCAATAAGTTTGTGGATAGAAAATCCAGCGACCCGCAGGGATCCTCATCCCAAGGATCCTGCACCATGCGGATCGTTACAGCGCGTCACCGACGGCATCTTTCAACTTGCGCATCGCGTTTTTCTCCAGCTGGCGGATTCGCTCGGCTGAGACACCATAATGATCAGCCAGATCCTGCAATGTGGACTTATCGTCCTCCAGCCAGCGTGAACGCACGATATGCTGACTGCGGTCATCCAGATTCGCCAGTGCCAGTGACAGACGATTGTTGGCGTGATCTTCCCAGTTATTTTCTTCATAGCTGAGCGCCACGTCAGATGACTTGTCTTCCAGAAAATACACAGGTGCTGTGTAGCTGTTTTCACGTTCGTCATCATCCGCCGGCATATCAAAGGTGGCATCCTGCGCGGCAAGACGGGACTCCATCTCACGCACTTCACTGGTTTCTACACCCAGTTGCTCGGCCACCATTTCGACTTCTTCATTGTTAAACCAGCCAAGGCGCTTTTTCGCCTTACGCAGGTTGAAGAACAGTTTACGCTGAGCCTTGGTGGTCGCGACTTTCACGATCCGCCAGTTACGCAGCACATACTCATGAATTTCAGCCTTGATCCAATGGACAGCGAAAGACACCAGCCTGACACCCACTTCCGGGTTGAAGCGTTTTACCGCCTTCATCAGACCAATATTGCCTTCCTGAACCAGATCAGCCATTGGCAGGCCATAACCTGTATAGCCGCGGGCAACATGGACTACAAAGCGCAGGTGCGACAATACCAGACTGCGGGCAGCCTCAATATCACCGTCATAATGCAGACGCTCAGCTAACTCCCGCTCCTGCTCGGCTGTCAGCATCGGATGGCTGTTTACAGACCGGATATAGCCTTCCAGGCTATCAGCAGAAACTAAAGCTAATGAAGTCATCTCTTTTGTCATTCAAGTAACCCCTGTGGATGCTTTGCCAGGGCCAAATACCCTGGACTTTCACCTAAATCAAGCAGCATTACACTGCCAGACCGACAATAATGCCTTCAATGCTGCACAAAATGCAAGCATGCATAACCAATACGTAGAGTCTGATTCATCACATTGGTTCAATTTCTTTTAAGTGTCTGCCGGCTGAAAGACGGGCTGCCAGTATGCCCAGCAGAGCCGATAAGATAATGAGTAGCAGGCATTCATCCCAGGCCAGACCGGTTAAGTGGAAATCACTGCCATACAAAGCGGCCAGCTTATCAACCGCACTTTCCAGTATAAAGCTTACCAGCGTAGTGAGCACTAACGCAGACACCGAGGCCAATAAGCCATACCAGGCGCCTGTGTACAGAAATGGCCGCAGAATATACGTGTTGGTCGCCCCGACCAATTTCATAACCTGCACCGCCTCTTTCTGATTTTGCAGCTGAAGACGCAGCGTATTACCCACTATCAGGAACACGGCCAGCAGCATCAGGCCAGCCATGATCATGGTCAGCGTGACACTGAGTTGCTTGATGGCTTCAAGACGCTGCAGCCAGTCGCTGTCCAGCCGGACATCATCCACACCGGCCTGCTCACTGAGCTTGCGGGCCAGTATTTCCGCCTGGCTGCCCGACTGCCATTGCACCGACGGTTTGATAATCAGCACCGCCGGCAAGGGGTTTTCATCCAGCAGGCTCAGGGCCTTGGCAAAGCCTGCGTGCTCACGGAATTCATCCAATCCCTGCTGAGGAGAGACATAATCCGCCGAACTGATTTCCGTCCAGCCCGCCAGGCTCTCTCTCAGGGTGCGGGCGTCTGCATCGCCGGCACCCGGCGCCATATAAACAGTCAGCTGAGTCGGGTTCTGCCAGGCCTGGCTGACAATCGCAATATTCTTTGCCGCCAGATAAAAACAGGCCGGTAAGGTCAGGGCAAAGGCCAGCACTGCCAGCGTCAGGACATTGCCCACCGGACGGCGCCATAGATCAGTGAGTGCCTGCTTACCCACCTGACGCTGGACAGAGAACCAGCTTTGAGCTTTACGCGCCATACGCCACCTCGCGCAAACTGCCCTGGTGTAAATCAAGCCGTCTGTAACTGTGACGGCTTAATAAAGAGGTGTCGTGCGTGGCCATCAGTACACTCACCCCAACCCGGTTAAATTCGGCAAACAGTCCCATCATCTGCTGGGACAGATCGGCATCCAGATTACCGGTCGGTTCATCCGCCAGTACCACCAGCGGTTTATTGACCACGGCCCGGGCAATGCCGACCCGCTGCTGTTCCCCGCCGGACAGCTGAATCGGCAGGCATTGTGCTTTATCCAGCAGGCCGACTTTATCCAGCGCGGCGGAAACCCGTCGCTTCACATCACCGGCCGGAGACTGGGCGATTTGCAGTGGCAGCGCCACATTGTCAAACACAGTCCGGTCCATCAGCAGTCTGTGATCCTGAAAAATCATCCCGATGTGACGGCGAAGAAAAGGAATCTGATGGCTGTCTATCCGGGTAATATCATGATCATTGAAGAAAATCCGGCCATCACTCGGCCGTTCAACCGCGGCGATCAGTTTCAACAGCGTGCTTTTACCGGCACCGGAATGGCCGGTGAGAAAAGCCATCTCACCTTTTCCCAGATGGAAATCCACTTTTTGCAGGGCCTGGCGACCGCCCCGATATGCTTTACTGACCTGCTGAAACCGAATCACAGTTAATCCTCGTCGCTGAACAGAGCCTCAATAAATTCCTGGGCGGCAAAAGGACGCAAATCTTCAATACCTTCACCAATACCAATGTAACGGATAGGGATATTGAATTGATCTGCGATGGCAAAAATTACACCACCCTTAGCCGTGCCATCCAGTTTGGTCAGTGTAATACCAGATACTGGTGCCACTTCACTGAACAGTTTGGCCTGACTGATCGCATTCTGGCCAGTACCGGCATCAACGGTCAGCATAATTTCGTGCGGCGCCAGCGGATCAATTTTCTGCATCACCCGGACAATCTTACGCAGCTCTTCCATCAGATTGCCTTTGTTCTGCAGACGGCCGGCAGTATCGGCAATCACCACATCGACATTGCGTGCTTTGGCTGACTCAATCGCATCGTAGATCACTGAAGCACTGTCGGCACCGGTATGCTGGGCGACCACAGGCACGTTATTACGATCGCCCCACACTTGCAGCTGCTCTACCGCCGCGGCACGGAAGGTATCCCCAGCGGCCAGCATGACTGACAGCCCCTGCTGCTGGAATTGCTTGGCCAGCTTACCGATAGTGGTGGTTTTACCTACGCCATTCACACCCACCATTAAAATCACATAAGGCTTGCGGCTGGTATCAATCACCAGTGGCTGCTCAACTTTTGCCAGCATCTCACTCAGCTCGTCTTTCAGCAGACCGTACAGGGCCTCGCCGTCTTTGAGCTGTTTGCGGTCGGCTTTTTCGGTCAGGTTTTCGATAATCTTGAGCGTGGTGTCCATACCGACATCTGCCACCAGCAGCTGCTCTTCCAGCTCTTCAAACAGATCATCATCAATCTGCTTGCCCCGGAATAAACCGAAGAAGCCAGCCCCTAGATTATTGCGGGTTTTCTTCAGCCCTTTCATCAGCCGGGCAAAGAAACCCTCGCGCTGCGGTTTTTCCTGCACCGCCGGCTCCTCAGAAACAAGGGCCGGTTCAGCCGCGGCTTGCAGGCTTGGTGGCTGTGCATCTTCTTCTGCCGGCCGGATATGTGTATCTGCCTCGACATCCAGATGCACACTCTGCTCAGGCAATTCAGGCTCAGCGTCGCGGTGCGTCAGCGGGGCTTCCGCATCCGCCATATCCTGATGAGGTGGAACCGACTCCTCTGCAGAAGCAGGCTGCGTTTGTGCCTCCTGAGTCTGTTCCGACTCTATGGTCTCTTCTTGCGGTTTATGTTGTTCTTTTTGCTCGGTTTGTTCTTCTTCACCAAACCCCAGCCATGAAAATAATCCGCGCTTCTTTTTTTCTGCCATTGGCAAATCCTAGACATTGATTGGTACAATTTACGGCCTGAAAATAAAGGGCCTGTTTATCTTTGGGCTTGCCAGCTTAGTAGGCCTGGCGAACATAACCAATCGTCAGGGTAACAACGAACAAACACAAAGATAATCAGGCCCATGTATACTACCACTTTCTCTACGGTCGAAGAAATGTATGACTAGACGTAAGACGCATTCCGGACACAAAGCTAACCCGCCCAGCCAGGCAGGCTTTGTACGTATCATCAGTGGCCGCTGGCGAGGACGTAAACTGCCGGTCCACGATGTTGCCGGGTTACGCCCGACAACCGACCGTGTCAAAGAAACCGTTTTTAACTGGCTTGCCCCGGATATCCACGGCTCACGATGTCTGGATCTCTTTGCCGGCAGCGGCAGCCTTGGTCTTGAAGCCTTATCGCGTGGTGCGGAGCACCTGACACTGCTGGAGCTAGACACGAAAGCCGCCAGTCAGCTGAAGCGTAATCTGGACACCTTAGAGACAGATAAAGCTGAGCTGCATCAGACCGACAGCCTGTCTTTTCTCAATAAACCGGGGTCGGCTTTTGATCTGGTGTTTATTGATCCGCCTTTTCGGCGCGACATGCTGCCGGAGGTGATTCGCCTGCTGGAAGCCAATGGCTGGCTGACCCCGCAAGCCCTGATTTATCTGGAAGCAGAAAAAGAACTGGGACTGCCTGATACGCCCGAACACTGGCAGCTCATCAAAGAAAAATCGGCGGGACAAGTTTGCTACCGCCTGTATCAAAGAGAGGAAATATGAAAGCGCTGATTTTACTGGCGAAAGTGGCGATCGGATTTGTCTGGGCGGTACTTTTGCTGAACCTGTTCCACCCTTTCCCGGGTGTGGCGGCAATCGCACTGTATATCATGACGGCGTTTCTGCTGGCGATGCACGGCCTGCAAATGCTGATTTTCCTCGGTGCGTTTGGTGACAAACTGTCTCTGAGTCGCTGGGAAAAATGGTCGATACTGATTTTCGGCATCTTTGCTTTGCTGGATATTCGCCGCAAGCACATGGTGTAAAAAGCTAACGGCAAGGGTGCCCGGCTGGTGCCCTTCGTTTATCCTGCTCTTCAGCAGTCAGTCTCAGGTTTATCGGTGCCACATTGCCAGCACCAGTCAAACTGTCCTTCGTTCTCTTCGCCGCAGGACACACATCGCCAGCGCCGCTGATTGCCCGTCTCGTACCCGGCAAGTAACTGGCGTGCCTTTACCGCATCCTGTTCCGATACCCAGACTGTCACCTGTACCACATCAGCCGGTAATTCACCGGCAGCCGCCCCGAGATTCTCCCCGGTCAGACGCACCGCCAAACCGGCATGTTCCAGTAATCCTTTCAGGGTATGCGCTTCAAGGCTGTTGCCCGCCCGGTAGATCTGTTGCCAGCTAGCTGCCATTACCAATCTCTTCTCTTTATCATCAGCGTAGCAGCACACTGACCACTAAGAGCGACTGGGCAAGATAATAGGTGGTCATGATACTGCCTGTCGCAGCTCTGAAATTGCCTCTGAACCGGTCCAGGGCCAGCAAAGTATCTGATACCAGAAAGACCATCGCCCCGGCAAAAGCGGCGAGGCCGGCACCTGTTCGGGTGGTTAGCCAGTACTCACCCGCCGCCCAGGTCATTTGCAAAATCACCCCTATATATACTCCAACTGGCAGAGCCAACCGGCCCAGAGACGGCAGCAACAACAGATAAACGATAATCCCGGCCCCCATCAGCAAGGCAGGCAGCCACCACACTATCGGGCCAGACAATTCATTCCAGAAGGCCAGTGAATACACTATGTGCGCCAGCAGAAAACTGGTCAGGCCCGGCACAAACTTGTCTTTGGGCAACATAAGGAAAATGTCCCCGGCGACGGAGCACAGCAGACCGGCAATAATCCATTGCTGGTATCCATCACCCTGGCCAAACTGCAGGATTGTTGCCAGCAGCAAGACAATCGTCAGCGGCTTAAACAAATAAAACTGCCACTGTGGACCGCGATAAGCGGCATTGATATGTAACAAAGCAGAAAAAGAGACGGCTAACCAGACCCACATACGTTCACCCGAGTTATCAAAGCTGTGACAGTGTAAAAAGCAAACGCCGTTTGTCTAGCTCAGATAGGCCAGAAACCCGGTCAATTCTCACCTCTGTGATCCATCACACTTTCATATAACTTATTCCTTTACCGCCACTTTTATTCCTTTTCGTTCAATGCTATGGCTGCAACTCCCAGTCTGGTAACAAAAACAGTACAGTTCCGCTGTCAAAAGCGTCAGGTTCATACTAATGCGATAAATACCGCTTTATTTTACCCCCACAAGAAACGAAAACAGATAGAAACCTTGTTCAAAATAAAACATAAAAATGAATAAAAACAAACAAATAAAACAAAACCTAGCACCAAAATCAGCTCAGAGCTTCCTTAAGTTATTTTACCTAACATCTACACAGTTACAGAGCGTTGAATGTCGATAAATAACGAAAATCGTATGCAAAAACCTAACCCGGCTGTATACCTGAACCGGTTTTCTTTAGTTTTATCACGAAAAACAATGATAGCTAATGCCAGGAACCTCCAGAGCGCAAAAGAACAACCAGCATTTAAGAATGGATTAACAACAAAACACAAAGAAACAAATAACAGTTAAATATCATTGATTTAAATCCAAACTCAAACTCAAACACTCAATAAGATTGTTTTTTAACCTCACCATTTTTAGCAGTTAAACATCATCGAGAAAGGGATTTCATGACAACTAAAAGTAAATTTATTGCTAAATATCACACTCTTCCTTTGATCGAGCGACAAAAAAAGTGCTATTCTTTTCTTACACCAATTTTCCAGCAACATAACAGGAGCCTATAACTATGTTATCACCCTCTCAAAAACAAGGGCTTGTCATGATCGCCGTCGTCGCCGGTCTCATGTTGCTGCCTGTGCTTTATTAAGCAAAAGATAAAATTAACCAATAAAAAAGGTGCCTGAGGCACCTTTTTTATTTTGTCGCTATCATGCGCCATCCGTTACGGATCCAACTTTATATGGTGCCAATTGTTAGAGTAAAACCACAGCGCCAAGGCGGTCATGCCTAACACTAACAACACGGCAACCGCCCACACCCTGCGCGCGCTGCGGGGCGTCAGCTCTTTTTCGCACTCCTGACAGGCCCGGCGAAAGCCACGACTGTCATCCAGGCTAAATCCTTCCTCATGCACCACTTTATTGCGTATGGTGGCCACATAACGCAAGGTGGGGATGATCTCGTGAGGCAAACGCTCTTCACAACTGGTAATTAACTGATGCAGCCCTTTTCCTTCCGCATGATAATGGTGCCGCAGCAAATGCTCGAGTCGCCGGCTCCGGCTCACCACTAATTCAATCTCTGACACCCACATCTCTCCTGCTACCTGCTTCTTCTTTAACCTTACAGGGAGATCAGCCAGTTGCAAATCTACCGGCGGCGATCTCACCATAACCGCATTCTGTCACAGACAATCCGATATACACTCAAGCATAATAGCGGGCAGTTACCTAAGGAGCCTGCTATGCCCGTTACCCCTTTTCTGATTCTTCTGGTGTTACTTGTTGTTGCTGTCGCCTCATTCGTTCACATCTACCGCCGTCATCTGTCGGGCAACACAGCGATAGAAAAAACAATAGAGGTGCTGATACTCGATAAACAGAGTGTCGCTGTCGATAATACTCCACCAGGCGGTGACAGTGAGGAATATTGGCTTTATGTCCAGCCGGTAACAGGCGGCCCCAAACGTGATTTCCAGATAGGGCCGCACTATTTCCACGCCCTGAATGCCGGTGACTCAGGTACCCTGACCTACCGGGGGCGACGATTTATGCACTTTGCGCTGAAACGCTGACAAATGCGCCATCGTCACTAAGACAATATCATCAGGGTACCAGCCAGGCCGTCAGCCGGTGACGGCTAAGCAGCCAGCTCGCCAGCAAAGCAAGCCCACCGGCCACCAGAGTCCAGAACGGGATCATCACAACAGGATGAATAAAGTACCAATCAAACGCTCTGACCGGCCACAGAAAAATCGGGTGCAGCAAGTAAATACCCAGACTATAGCGACTCACAAAGGCCAGTTTGGCAAGCGTACCTTCACTGAGGCGATCGGCAATATAACGGCACACCACAAAAACCATCGCGGCGATGAGCACAGTATTCAGGGTTTTGTAAGACAGCCAGCGGCCAACAGTGTATTCACCCGCTGCAAAGCTGCGGCTGAGTACCATATAATCAGTCAGTACCAGTGCCGCTATCCCCAAAGGCAGTAACCAGCCCAGTGTCGGCCAGGAATAGCGATAAAGGCAATAGCCCAGCAGCAAATACCCGCTGTACAGCACCAACTGGTGGCTCCAGGGGCCATCGATATAAAACAAAAACAAAGCCGTCAGCAGCATCCACACCAGCGTCACCCCTTTCACTGCTGTCGGATCAGCCCGCTTCACCCACGCCTGCAAAAACGGCATCACCAGATACAAAGGCAGAAAATAGTAGAAGAAGCCCAGGTGATAATAGGTTTCGTGTTCCGGCATGTTAGCCAGTGTCGCCATCGCGGTACTGCTCTGATAGCCATCTAAGGTCAGGCCTGAAAAAAACGCATAAAACACCGACCACACCAGAAAAGGGAGCAATACCTTGCCCAGCCGCCGCCGGACATAATAGCCAAACTCAAACGGCCGGGTGTCTGTCAGCATGAGCGCGCCACTGATCATGATAAAGACAGGCACAGCCCAGCGGCTGAAGCTGTTATAACTCACCACAGTTATCCAGGCATGGTCCGGGATCTGCCCGAGCAGTTCACGGTAAGGCCCTAACACATGAATCACAACCACAGCGGTGGCAGCAACACAGCGCAGTAAGTCGACAAAGACTATTTTTTCCCGCATGGGATCTCCTTCACTTGTTACAGCCCCTCTTTCGATACTAAAGCGCCATGAGCGGCCTGATCAGAATTTGTGCATACCTCACTGGCGTACAATCTAAGCAAACTAAAGGCAGACGCTTATCAGTATGTTATCAAATTGATAATTTGAATGATGTTTTATTAAATTCACACCAAAACGAGATATTAATCACATTTTTGTGGCCATCATAGCAAGCAGGCCAGGCAAAACTGAGCCCTTTATTCTCTGAGCCACTCGCACAAATAATCAACAGAAAGCATATAAAAAAGTAAAATGGTCCACTGGCAACACAAAAATAAACACAAAAAACTAATCTGAACGTCAATATGCAGTCATAAAATACACAACAGAAACATTTAGACACATTTTTATCTTGTTTATGGCATTAACAATAGCGTAACCTCCCGCACCGATTAGATGCCCATTGACGGGTACATGACGTAAGAATGGAGGTCGTGATGCATTCGAGTGCTTCACAAAAACAGTTGAATACCAAAAAAACGCTCTTTACGCGTTTTCTGGATACGGTTGAGTGGCTGGGCAACCTGCTGCCGCACCCAATCACCCTTTTCGCCCTGTTCAGCCTGGCAATACTGATTGCTTCCGGCATTGCCGGCTACTTTGGCGTTTCAGTGCCAGACCCACGCCCGGAAGGCGCCCCAGGGCGTGCCGCTGACGGCATGATCCACGTTATCAGCCTGATGAACGCCGAAGGTCTGCAAATGATCGTGGCGAATCTGGTGAAAAACTTCACAAGCTTTGCCCCGCTGGGTACTGTGCTGGTGGCCATGCTGGGTGTCGCGATTGCAGAATATTCTGGCTTACTTTCTGCTGCAATGCGTGGCCTGGTCATGGGCGCTTCCCGCCGTATGGTAACTCTGGTTGTGGTGTTTGCCGGTATCATTTCCAATACGGCTTCAGAGCTGGGTTATGTGGTGCTGATCCCACTGGCCGCCATGCTGTTCCACTCGCTGGGTCGTCACCCTCTGGCGGGTCTGGCCGCGGCTTTTGCCGGTGTCTCCGGCGGCTACAGCGCTAACCTGCTGCTGGGCACTGTTGATCCCCTGCTGTCCGGGATTACCCAGACGGCAGCGCAAATGATTGACCCGACCTACCAGGTTGGCCCGGAAGTGAACTGGTACTTCATGTTTGCTTCAACGTTCGCGATCACCATCATGGGTGCCTTCGTGACCGAGAAAATTGTTGAGCCAAAACTGGGCACTTACAATGTCGAGGAAGCCAGCGACGATCTGGGCAAAGACAAAATGGGCAAGCTGACGGATCTGGAAAAGAAAGGTCTGAAAGTGGCGGGACTGGCTGCACTGGCGGTATCTGTTCTGCTGGCGCTGACCATAGTGCCGGAAAACGGTATCCTGCGTCATCCTGATACCGGCCTGGTGGCAGGCTCGCCTTTCCTGAAAGGCATTGTGGCTTTCATCTTTGTGTTCTTCGCCATCCCTGGCTTTGCGTACGGTAAAGTCGTTGGCACCATGAAGACAGATCGCGACGTGATCAGTGCGATGTCGGCTTCTATGTCGTCAATGGGTATGTATATCGTACTGGTGTTCTTTGCCGCCCAGTTCGTGGCATTCTTCAAGTGGACTAACTTTGGCCAAGTCTTTGCCGTGGCGGGTGCAGACATGCTGCAATCCATCGGCCTGACCGGGCCAATGCTGTTCTTCGCCTTTATCCTGATGTGTGGCTTCATCAACCTGATGATAGGTTCAGCCTCGGCACAGTGGGCAGTTACCGCCCCTATCTTCGTGCCTATGCTGATGCTGGTCGGCTATGCGCCGGAAACCATTCAGGCGGCGTACCGTATCGGCGACTCTGTCACCAATATCATCACCCCTATGATGAGCTACTTCGGTATGATTCTGGCGGTGGCGACCCGTTACCAGAAGAATCTGGGACTGGGCACCCTGATTGCCACCATGCTGCCATATTCCATGGTCTTCGTGGTCGGCTGGAGCCTGATGTTCTATGTCTGGGTGTTTGTACTGGGTATCCCGGTTGGTCCAGGCGCCGCGACCTATTACAACATTGGCGGCTAATCCTGCTTCCTCCTGAAACGACAAACCGGGCAAACGCCCGGTTTTGTTTTTCCTCTTTTCCCCAGCGGGATACACCGCTTATTTCTGATACGGGATCTGATAGCTGGCCAGCCAGCGCAGCGTCTGGTGATACACATTCGCCACCTGAGCTTCATTCATTCCCAGCCGCTGGCAATACCGGGCGGTACTTTCCCAGTCGGCATTGTCGTAGGCATCCAGCAAATTCAGAATATCGCCCAGCGGCCCCTGCCGCAGCAATAAGGCGCGGTGGACTTCCTCAGACAGAGGTAACAGCTCCAGCAGTTTAGGCAGCGGCTTATCGAGCAAGGCATCGAGCAGCGAAAACATCCCCGCCAGAAACGCCTGATCACTGTTCAGGGCAATACCGCTTCCCCTCGCCAGCTCTTCGCACATGCGCGCCCGCTGCAGCGACAGAATATACAGCTCGCGCGGTTTGCGGATAGAAGCATGAGCCGCGGCCACCACTGAGACAAACAGCTTAATTTTCTCTTCACCCAGATACACCAGCGCCTGCTTAAAGTTACCGATTGGCGTCAAGGTTCGGTGGGCGGCGGAATTGACATAACGCAGCAAAAGATAAGACAGGGAAACGTCGCTGGCAATAATGCGCTCGACACGGGGAAAATCGACCGGAGTGCGGCTGATTTCACGCAGCAGTCTCAGGGTGGTCAGGGTTTCAGGCGTCACCTGACGGTTTTTCAGCAGCTCAGGTTTGCTGAAATAATAACCCTGAAACAGATGAAAACCGGCAGCCCGGGCGGCTTCAAACTCTTCCCGGCTTTCTACTTTTTCGGCCAGGAATTTCAGGCGTCGATTTTCATGCTGGGCCACAAAAGCACAGGCGCGCTGACAACCCAGTTTGATGAAATCAAGCTTAATCACATGCACATAGGGCATGAAGCGCTGCCAGGCCGGTTGCAGATCAAAGTCGTCCAGCGCTATGGTATAACCCTGTTTATTCAGATGACGTATCGCCGCAAACAGCTCATCATCCGGGGTGCAGGTTTCCAGCACTTCTATCACCACCTTGTGCCGCGGCAGCAACAACGGTAGCAATCTCACCAGGCTGTCATAGGGGAAATTGATAAAGGTACGCTGGCTTGCGGTGGCAAGATCGTCACCGACAGCCATGTAGTTTTCCACCAGTAAACGGCTGGTTGCCGTGTTGGCTTCGATGTCCGGAAAGGCATTCTGCTCCCCATCACGAAACAGCAATTCATAACCAACGGTTCTCTGCTGGCGGTTCAAGATAGGTTGACGAGCAACGTAGGCGTACATATTGGGGAAATTAATGATCCTGTCCGGTGGAAGACAATAACAATAATAGAATGGCATCAGATTTGATGCCGTATCCAAAACCATCAACACTTTACGTTATACTGGAACATATTACTAATTCCTTTATATCGCCACAAAGAGCTGACAAATGTTGGACAAGCTTCCCATGACTCAAGGTTTTTCCTTTTCCCTCCCTGCCGGGGCGATCAGCATGGAATCCGATTTCGCGGCCACTATGTCAGGGCCGGTGGCCGAGTGCTGGGCTCAGCGCCGGCAAAGCCAGTTCGACGGTGTCGGAGGCGTGCCCATTGCCTGGATGAGCCTGACCGGCTTCAGTACTGACAGAGCTATAGTGCTGGTGAATGGCAGGGTCGAAACCTTCCATAAATATCAGGAGCTCTGCTGGGAGCTGACCCGTCAGGGCTACGATGTTTTTGCCCTGGACCACCGCGGCCAGGGCTGCTCCGGCCGCTTGACCCCAGACAGCCAGCTCGGCCATGTGGAAGAATTTACCGATTACGTCAGTGATCTCCATACCTTTGTGGATACCATAGTCAAACCGGCCGGTTACCAGCAGCTCTTTATGCTCGGTCACTCGATGGGCGGCACAGTGACCAGCCTCTATCTGGCCCAGTACCCGGATGATATTGCGGCCGCCGTGCTGAGCGCCCCGATGCACGGCATCAAAGTCAGCCACTGGATGAAGCCTATAGCCTCGCCGCTGGCCAGAGTGGCCGAGCAGCTCCAGCGTCAGCCCGGCTATGCACCCGGTCAGACCCCTTATTATCCCAAGCCCTTTGCCGATAACCCCTTATGCCAGAGCCAGTGCCGTTACGAGTGGTTCCGCAAGCTGTATGAAGATCAGCCGGCACTCAAACTGGGCGGGCCCAGCTCCCGATGGGTCTGGCAGGCATTGAGCGCCGCCCGCCAATCGGTGGTACTGGCCGGTCAGATCCGCTGCCCGGTACTGCTGCTGCAAAATGAACAGGACACCATAGTCGATAACCGGGCGCAGAACCTGTTTTACCAGCAGATCAAACAGGCCGGCGGCCAGTGTCAGGTGAAGGTGATCAAGGGCGCCCGCCATGAAGTGCTGTTCGAACAGGATTCGCAGCGGGTACAGGCGGTCACAGCTGTGCTGGAACACTTCGCCCGGTTCAGCCAGCCAGCGACTGTCGCCACCCCGCTGGTGGCCAGCGGTCAACCAAGCTGAACCCACACTGACAGGAATAGCGGAAAAAACCAGAGTCGCAGATTAGCCTCTTTTCTTGATCTAATCTGGTTTACACTGCCTGTGTATGCCAATCACCCGGCTGGCCCGAAGCGGTGCAGCCATCAAAGAAAGAGACGTGCCATGTATAAAATTGTTGCTTCTGATCTCGACGGTACTCTGCTGACACCCGATCATAAAATCGCCCCTTTCACCAAAGAGGTGCTCCAGCAGCTGCACCAGCAAGGCAAAGATTTCGTCTTCGCAACCGGCCGCCACCATATCGATGTGGCCGAAATGCGCGAGCAACTGGGCATTCCGGCTTTCATGATCACCTCTAACGGTGCCCGGGTGCACACTTGTCAGGGCGAAGTGCTGTTCCAGCAGGACGTGCAGCCTGAGGTAATTCTGGGATTGATGGAGCTCACCAAAGACGAGCCGGACTTACGTATTCATATCTACCGGCATGATGACTGGCTGCTCAACATCGAAGATGCGTATCTGCGTGATTTCCACGAAACCTTTACATACAAACTGTTTGACGTAAACAATCCACCGCTGGATGGCGTAGCGAAGGTTTTCTTCACCCGTGATGATAAAGACCACGACAAACTGGTTGTGCTGGAGGACAAGTTCCGCGCCGTGTTTGGCGAGCGTGCCAGCATCGCCTTTTCCACGCCCTGGTGTCTGGAAGTGATGGATGTCGGGGTGTCGAAAGGCCACGCCCTGGCAGCGGTTGCCGAAGCGAAAGGCTATGCGCTGACAGACTGTATCGCCTTCGGTGACGGCATGAATGATGTGGAAATGCTGAGCATGGCCGGCAAAGGTCTGGTGATGGGTACAGCTCACCACAAAGTGATGGCCGCCCTGCCTGACAACGGCGTGATTGGTTCATGCGCCGACGAAGCCGTGGCGCATTATCTGGCCGAGCATCTGCTGTAAGCCACTTTTCCCTAGTCCTATTCAAGGGGAGGGAATACTCAACGCTTCAGCAAACTCAGTACGATCCCTCCCCCCTTTTCAAGGGGGAGGCTAGGAGGGGTTATACGGCACAAACGCAAAACCCGCGCCCGCCGCTCGAACCCCGCCCTAACCCTCCCCTTGCCAAGGGGAGGGAATATTCGTGGTTTCAGCAAACTCAGTACGATCCCTCCCCCTTTTCAAGGGGGAGGCTAGGAGGGGGTTATACGGCACAAACGCTAAATCCGCGCCCGCCGCTCGAACCCCACCCTAACCCTCCCCTTGCCAAGGGGAGGGAATATTCAAACAATAAACCATTACAAGTGCGTTAAAACTGTCCTGTCATGCGCAGCACTTCCTGCCACTGCTGTTCCGTAACCGGCATGATACTGAGGCGGTTACCGCGCTGCACCAGCGGCATTTCATGCAGCGCATCATTGGCTTTGATGCTTTTCAGCGTTACCAGGCGCAGATGGCGCACATATTCGATGTCCACCATCACCCAGCGCGGATTGGCGGGATCGGATTTCGGGTCGAAATACGGGCTGTCGGGATCAAACTGAAAATGATCGGGATAGGCCTCGCGCACCACTTTGGCAACCCCCACCACCCCAATGTCTTTGCACGAAGAGTGATAGATAAAGACCTGGTCACCCACTTTGACGTCATCACGCATCATGTTGCGCGCCTGATAGTTACGAACGCCTTCCCAGCAAGCCACATTCATCTGCTTGAGAGTATCAATAGAGAAAGTATCCGGTTCCGTTTTGAATAACCAATAAGCCATATCGCATCCTGTTGTCGTGATTTTGTGGTACCAGAGCAGTAACATCTGAGGTCACAGACTCAAGAATACCATAAGCGATGGCAACCATGAGCGCCGAACCTGCTCCACAAACGGTAACACCCTGCCCGAATTGCGGCTTTGTTCATAATTGTATCTGCCATGCCGAGGTGCGCCTGCGCTCTCAGGCGATCTTCGTGCTGCTGACTCACAGCAAGGAATTTGGCAAAGACACCAATACCGGGGCGCTGATGGCCAGAACGTTGCCGCATTGCCAGCGCCTGCTTTGGTCTCGTACCGAGCCGCCCGAGGCGCTGCTGACGCTGATAGCCGATGACAAGATCCAGCCCTGGCTGCTGTTTCCCGCCGACGACACCCATCCCGCGGTACCCTTTGCACGCGAGACAGGCAAGACCCCTTTATTCATTCTGCTTGATGCCACCTGGCAGGAAGCACGCAAGATGATGCGCAAAAGCCCGTGGCTGACTAAGCTGCCCCGGCTCAGTCTGAGTGTGGATCGCGACTCCTGTTACTCGCTGCGCCGCAATCAGCAAACGGGCAATCTGTGCACCTGCGAAACAGGCATTGCCCTGCTGGAGTTGCTGGGAGAGCACAGCGATGCCAAGGCGTTACAGCAGTATTTCGACGCCTTTCTGGCAGCCTTCCCGGCGGAAAAAAGCGGGCATCCGCGTCGTCGGCCTGAGCCATAATCGCGCTGCGCCTCACAGAACGGTATTTAAATTTGCCGATTTCTTGCACGCAGCGCTGAGCCGCCCTATATTAAAACCGACTAGTCAGTCGGTATATGGATGAATCGGCTGGCATTCTCTGATACTCAACCGCGTGTACGCGGTTCACTCTGTCAAAACAGGAGATAGGGATGACCTTTGCCACTGCGAGCCAAGACAGCCAGCAGATTTTCACTATGCAGCGACTGTTCCACACCCAGCGCAATGAGTACCTGACGCAGACCATGCCGGACTATGCCAGCCGGATTGCCCGACTCAAACAGCTGAAAGCCGCATTGCTTGCTCACAAAGACGCGCTGTGTGAAGCACTGTCTGCCGACTTTGGCCACCGCAGTCACCAGGATACCCTGCTGAGCGACATCCTGCCCTGTGTCCAGCAGATCAACTACACCATTAAACGACTGAAAAAATGGATGCGGCCATCGCGGCGTCACGCCGGCTTGCTATTGATGCCGGCCAAAGTGGAAGTCATTTACCAGCCGGTCGGTGTGGTCGGTATCGTGGTGCCCTGGAACTTCCCTGTCATGCTGAGCATCGGCCCGCTGATCCCTGCGCTGGCGGCTGGCAACCGTGCCATGATTAAGCTGAGTGAATTCACCCCGCAAACCAACCAGCTCATTACCGCCCTGCTGGCAGATATCTTTGCTGACACTGAGGTCGCCGTCATTGAAGGGGAAGCCGACATTGCGGCGGCGTTTACGGCACTGCCGTTTGATCACCTGTTGTTTACCGGCTCCACCGCCGTCGGCCGCCATGTCATGCGCGCTGCGGCGGATAACCTCACCCCGGTTACGCTGGAACTGGGCGGTAAATCGCCAACTCTGATCGCCCCGGATGCCGATATGCCGCAGGCGGTTGAGCGGATGATTTTCGGCAAGTGCCTGAATGCGGGTCAGATCTGCGTGGCACCGGATTACATTTTAGTGCCGGAAGGCAAAGAAGATGCGTTCATTGCCGAGTTCAAGAAACAATTTACGCAAATGTATCCGCAAGGCGTGCACAGCCAGGATTTCACCTCAGTCGTCAACCAGCGCCAGTTCGACCGTCTGAGCCAGTGGCTGGCAGAAGCTGTCCGGAACAACACCCGGATTGAAACCGTCCACCCGGATGCCATCGACCCCGGTGCGCACCGTATGGTGCCGCATTTACTGGTGAACCCGAGCGACAGCCTGACCCTGATGCAAGAAGAGATCTTCGGCCCCTTGCTGCCGGTGATCACCTACAGCAACATCGACGAGGCCATCCAGTACATCCAGCGGCGTCCCCGCCCGCTGGCCTTATACCTGATGACGCAGGACAAAGCCCTGCAAGAGCGCGTAAAATCTTATGTTCACGCCGGTGGCATGGCCATCAATGATTCGGTCTTCCATGTCGCGGCCGACGATGCGCCATTCGGCGGTATCGGCCCGTCTGGCATGGGGCATTATCACGGCAAGGAAGGCTTTCTGACCTTCTCCAAAGCCAAAACCGTGCTGACCAAAGGCCGCATCAATACCGCCAAACTGGCCGTACCGCCTTTCACCGGCTGGCGGGCCACAGTGCAAAAGCTGATGATGGCTTTCTTCTTACGCTAAACCTGTATTATGCTGGCTCACCCCGATGAGCCAGTTTCTCCACTGACAGCGAGCTATGAGCCAGAATAAGAAACAACAATTATTAGATGCCGCCCTCAGCCTCTTTACCCGGCAGGGTATTCAGGCCACTGCCACTGCCAAGATCGCCAAAGAAGCCGGAGTGGCCAATGGCACGTTGTTCCATCACTTTGCCAGTAAGCAGGTGCTGGTCGAAACCCTGTATCTGAGCATAAAAGCAGACATGGCAACGGCCCTGACACCACCGGACACCAGCCTGAGCGTGCAGGCGCAATTGCAGCATATCTGGCAAGCCGCCATCAACTGGGGACTTGCCCATCCGCAGCAGTTTCAGTTCCTGCGCCAGATGGCCAACGACCCGCAGTACCTGCTCAGCCAGCAGCATGCGATGCTTAGCCAGGCCCTGCCTTTCCTGCCGCAACTGATAGAGCAGGGACAACAGCAAGGGGAACTGGCAGACTGGCCGCAATCTCTGATGCTCAACACCTGCCACAGCCTGTTTTTTATCCACCGTCAGCCTGTTTGCCGAGCAACCGGCACTGGCGGCCGATCCCGCCTCACGTCAGGCGGCTTTTGATATGTTGTGGTACGGCATGGCCCGGCAAGCCTGATAGCAAACCACTATTGGCGATAAAAAATTCTTCTTTATCGCGACTTTTCATATATTCCTGACGGGAATTTCACGCTTGCTTCACGTTTTCTTCGTTATTCTGGCTACATAGATAGCACGATGACAGCGGCAAATCGTTGCTCAGCTGTCATACTGAAAACAGTCGCTGCTCCCATGAGCCCGATAACGGAGAACCCAGTCATGAAAAAAGTGATCTTCTTATTTGCCACTCTGGCCCTGCCCCTGGCCGCTACCGCCGCTCAGGGAGGCTACACAGGACCGAATGAAACCCAGGGCGTCAACTCAACCGTCGCCCAGGCTATGCAGGCCAAAGACGACGCGCGCGTCACCCTGACCGGCCATATCGTCGCCTCTCTCGGCGATGAAGACTACCGCTTCAAAGACAGCACAGGCGAAATGATCGTCGAAATCGACAACCACCTGTGGGGCGATAAGCAAGTCGGCCCGGAAACTCAGGTCACCCTGATGGGCGAAGTCGACAAAGACCTCAACGGCACCACAGTGGATGTGGATAGCGTGCAGATTGGGCAGTAAATAATGAGCCTAAACGACAAAGCCCCGCGATGCGGGGCTTTGTTCATTCAAGGCATTCAATACAGCGCAGCTTACACATGCTGGCCGGCGACAAAGCCGGAGCTCCAAGCCCACTGGAAGTTGTAGCCGCCGAGCCAGCCGCTGACGTCCATCACTTCGCCGATGAAATACAGCCCGGGCACGGTTTTGGCTTCCAGGGTCTTTGATGACAGGCCGTCGGTATCGACGCCGCCCAGAGTGACTTCGGCGGTGCGGTAGCCTTCGGTACCGTTGGGGGCGATCTGCCACTGGTGAAAATAGTCGTGCAGTGCCTGAACCTCTTTCGGGTTGAGCTGTTTGAGCGGTTTATCTTCGAGATCACCACGCTCAATCATGGCTTCCACCAGGCGTTTGGGCAGCAAACGGGACAGCGAATTTTTCAGGCTCTGGTTCGGGTGCTTATCACGCATCGCCTGCAGAGTGTCGTCGAGGCTGAGGGTCGGCAGCAAGTCGATAGAAACCGCCTGCCCCGGCTTCCAGTACGAGGAGACCTGCAAAATTGCCGGGCCAGATAAGCCGCGGTGGGTGAACAGAATATTTTCTTTGAAACTGGTGCCGTCGGCGGCCGTCACCACAGCGGGAACCGCGATACCGGACAGATCGGCAAAAGCGTCTTTGTCTTCGACATGCAGAGTAAAAGGCACCAGGCCGGCCGTGGTCGGGATCATTTTCAGGCCGAACTGCTCGGCAACCTGATAGCCAAACGGGGTGGCGCCGAGCTTGGGCATCGACAGACCGCCGGTGGCAATCACCAAAGATTCACAGGATACTGTGTCTGCGTTGATTTTCAGGTGAAAGCCGCTGTCGGTTTTACTGATATCCAGGACATCACTGCGATAACGCTGTTGTACCGTCGGCAAGTCGCATTCTTTGAGCAGCATCTCGACGATGTCTTTGGCCGAATCGAGACAGAACAGCTGGCCGTGATCCCGCTCTTCGTAGGCAATTTCGTGCTTGGCGATCATGGCGATGAAGTCCCACTGGGTGTACTGCGCCAGCGCCGATTTAGCAAAGTGCGGGTTGCGGCAGACATAGTTACTGGCCGTCACATCATAGTTGGTAAAGTTACAGCGGCCGCCGCCGGAGATCAGAATTTTCCGGCCCGGCTTTTTACCGTGTTCAACCACCAGCACAGAGCGGCCGCGTTTACCGGCCTCGGCGGCACACATCAGCCCGGCGGCACCAGCACCGATAATCACTACATCAAACTTTTCTGCCATTCTCTTATCCGCAATCCGACTCAGCGACAAAATAAAAAGGATGCGGTAATGACATGCATTACCTGGCATCCTTTTCAAGTGCGCGTATTTTACCCGTCTGCGGGCGGATTACCAAATCTGTCGGCAATAATCGATCAAATTCCCAGATAAGCGACGACAAAGATAGAAACCAGGAACACCATCAGGCTGGTACTGGCAAGGACAAACAGCTTGCGTACCTTGTCGCACTTGGCCATGAAAAGCTCGTCGTGGTGCTTATGGTACTGCTGGCTGCGGATGTAATGGAAAAGCCGGATTTGCTTGTTCACATTCCCCTGGGAGGAGAAAAAGCCCCGGCCGTCTACCTGCTGGTACAGCAGCGGGTCACAGTCACGCATCACCACCAGTAAGGTTTTCAGCGTGCTGACATAACGAGAGATATTGACTACAGCCACCAGAAACAGGGCCATCAGAATTGCATCACCACTAAACATAACACCCTCCGAACAACGACCATGGTTCTTTGCTGGCCGGGAAGGGTTGGGGGGTGCAAACAGCAGCGACGCACTTTCGGAAAGGGGCGCCGCCGTGCATTTCCCAGAGCCTGTTAGCCGGCCTGCTGACCCATGACAGAGCTGGATTCCTGCTTCGCCATGGCGGCAAGATCTTTGTCAATGAAGAACAAGGCTTTGCCGTCTTCACCCACCAGTTCGATCTTGTCCAGAATACCTTTAAACAATTTCTCTTCTTCGTGTTGCTCTGAAACATACCACTGTAAGAAGTTAAACGTTGAGTAGTCCTGAGTGGTAAACGCCACATGTGCCAGCTTGTTAATACGCTCAGTGATCAGTCGCTCATGTTCGTAAGTGGCGCGGAACACTTCACCCAGTGAACTGAACTCATGCTGCGGTGCTTCAATCGTACCCAGAATCGGCAATGCACCCGTCTCGCTGACATAGGTAAACAGACGTTGCATGTGCTGCATCTCTTCTGCTGCATGAATGCGCAGGAACTCTGCCGCTCCTTCAAAGCCCTTATCTTCGCACCATGCACTCATCTGCAGGTACAGGTTGGATGAAAAGAACTCCAAATTGATTTGTTCATTCAGTTTCTCAACCATTGCTTGAGCAAGCATCGAACTACTCCTTCCTAATCAAGTGTAATAAACACATTGTCACTATGCATAACTGAGTTTGCAACTCATACGACAAGGTATCATGCTTAACCTGCCGGTAAGCAATAAAAATCCCAAAACGATCCAACTGCTTACCTAACGTGTCACAGAATTTTCCGTTAGCGTCAGCAATGCGATCAGCACGGCATTTTTTACCCATACGCCATGCTAGCATATAAAAAACCTTACAGGAGAGCGGGTTATGACCTATCAACATATTCTGGTTGCGGTTGATTTATCTGAAGACAGTCACATTCTGGTCAGCAAAGGGGCTGCGCTGGCAGAGAAACTGGGGGCCAAGCTGTCTCTGATCCACATAGATACCAACTATGCCGAGCTGTATACCGGCCTGATTGATATCAACATGGCCGAAGCCCAGTACCGCATGGCGGATAACGCCCAGGAGCAATTGCAGGATCTGGCTAAAAAAGCAAACTATCCTGTAACTCATACTTTTGTCGGCAGCGGCGATCTGAGCGATGAAATCTGCAATACCATCAAACAGTCTGATGTTGATTTGATGATCTGCGGCCACCACCAGGATTTCTGGAGCAAAATTCTGTCTTCGACCAAACAGTTAATTAATCATACCCCGGTGGATTTACTGATGGTGCCGCTGCACTGATCACACCCCGTACAGATAACTATCCTGGCTGGCCACTGTGAACGCCAGCCAGTGCCTGATCTGGACAGACCAGCCTCTCATTGGCTATCACTGAATTTCGGTTACACTAGGCGGCCAAAATTCAAAGGACATGTCAAATGGGATACTTAACTGCGATTACGCTGCTCTGGGCGTTTTCCTTCAGCCTGATTGGGGTTTATCTGGCCGGGCAGGTCGATGCCTGGTTCTCGGTACTGACCCGGGTGGCACTGGCCGCCCTGGTATTCTTGCCGTTTCTGCGTCGTCAGCACCTGACGGTCAAGCTGGCACTGAAACTCATGGTGGTGGGTGCTTTTCAGCTCGGCATCATGTACTGCTTTTACTACCAGTCTTTCCTTTACCTGTCGGTGCCGGAAGTGCTGCTGTTCACCATTTTTACCCCCATTTATGTCACCCTCATTTATGATTTGCTGCAGCGCCGTTTTTCGGCCTGGTATCTGATCACCGCCGTCATTGCGGTATTAGGCGCCGCCGTCATCAAATTCGAAGGCATCAATGAAGACTTTGTGCTCGGTTTCCTGATTGTGCAGGGGGCTAACCTGTGCTTTGCCATCGGCCAGGTGGGTTACAAAGTCATCATGGAAAAAGAGCAGGCCGATCTGCCTCAGCACACGGTATTTGGCCTGTTCTATCTCGGTGCCGTCTGCGTGGCCCTGCCGATGTTTTTACTGTTCGGCAACACAGAAAAACTGCCGACCACCGACACCCAATGGGGCATTCTGGTGTATCTGGGTATTGTCGCTTCCGGTCTGGGCTATTTCATCTGGAATAAGGGAGCAACCCTGGTAAACGCCGGGGCGCTGGCTATCATGAACAACGCCCTGGTACCGGCGGGTCTTATCGTTAACCTCGTGATCTGGAACCGGGATGTCGACTACCCGCGTCTGATCGTGGGCGGCGCTATTATCCTGCTGTCGCTGTGGGTCAATGAAACCTGGGTCAAGCGCCGCGTCGCGGCCGCCCACGCCTGATAACTTTTCCCGCCTGTATAAAAAAGCCCCTGACATCCACCGATACCAGGGGCTTTTCTTTTTACCAGCAACAATCAGATAAAGGCGTAAGCGTCGGCATACATCCGCTCGCGATCGGCCCCTTTCTCAGCCGTAAACTGTTCACGGGCAGTACCCGCCATCTCAAAACGGCCACAGATATAAATGTCATAAGAAGACAGGCTGACAAAATCGTCATTCACCGCTTCGAGCACGTTACCCACTTTGCCCTGCCAGGCTGGTGGCGCACTTTCTACCACAGGGACATAAGTCAGATTAGCGTGCTTGGCAGCCAGTGCAACGAGCTCGTCATGGGCATACAGCTGGCATTCATCACGGCCGCCCCAGTACACAAAAATCGGCTGCTTCATGCCGCGGCTCAGGCAGTTATCCAGCAGGCTGCGCACGTAGGAAAAGCCCGTGCCGCCGGCAATCAGCAGCAAAGGCTGATTACTGTCTTCACGCAACCAGGCATCACCCAGCGGGGCTTCGACATCAAATGCCCTGCCGTCTTCCATCGCCTGACGCATGGCTTCCACCACTTCCATAGCATAGGGATTGTGGTCAGCCGCACCTATGTGCAGTTCCAGCTCGCCACTGCGGCAAGGGCTGCTGGCAATGGAAAATGCACGCTTGTCTTTTTCACCCATCACCGCCAGCAAATACTGCCCGGCTTTAAAATCAACCTGTTGCTTAGGTTGCAACAGGATACGGTACGTATTACACGCCAGTGACTCGACTGACTTCACTTCACACTGAATCGACATTCTGTTCCTCTATTCCAAAGTCAGTACCAGATCGCTGCGGGCCATAGCCAGGCAGGGAAATATCCATCCCTCAGCCTGCTCTTTCTCCGTCAGCACCGGTGCCAGCCGGTAAGTGACCTCACCCGCCAGCTTGCGGCATAAACAAGTGGCACACACCCCGACCTGACAGCGGTGGGGGAAAGCCAGTCCTGCCCGGCGTGCTGCGCTCAACAGGGTTTCCTCTTCCCCGACGCTGAACATGATGTCCTGCGGCAACACACGAACCTGATACATTGCGGTAAACCTTCTTGCTGCGTTATCCGGCGTTATTGCGCCAGAATACCCAGTTCATCCCAAATGGCGTCCACCTTAGCAACCACTTCCGGGTCTTTAATGATAGGTGTCCCCCACTCGCGCTGTGTTTCACCCTGCCATTTATTGGTGGCATCCAGACCCATCTTTGACCCCAGGCCAACCACAGGCGAGGCAAAATCCAGCGAATCGATCGGGGTGTTTTCTATCATCACAGTATCCCGCGCCGGATCCATCCGGGTGGTAATCGCCCAGATCACGTCATTCCAGTCACGGGCATTAACATCATCGTCACAGACTATCACGAACTTGGTGTACATGAACTGGCGAAGGAAAGACCACACGCCCATCATCACCCGCTTGGCATGGCCCGGATACTGTTTCTTCATTGTCACTACGGCCATACGGTAGGAACACCCTTCCGGCGGCAGGTAAAAATCGACAATTTCCGGAAACTGCTTTTGCAGAATCGGCACAAACACTTCATTGAGCGCCACGCCCAGCACAGCCGGTTCATCCGGCGGGCGGCCGGTATAGGTGCTGTGGTAAATCGGATCTTTGCGCATAGTCACGTGTGTGACGGTAAAAACGTGGTGGCTTTCCACTTCGTTGTAATACCCGGTATGGTCACCGTACGGGCCTTCGTCTGCGTATTCATTGGGATCAATATAGCCTTCCAGCACGATTTCTGCGCTGGCCGGCACATCCAGATCATTGCTGATGCTTTTGACCACCTCGGTCTTGCTGCCGCGCAGCAGACCGGCAAAGGCATACTCAGACAAGGTATCAGGCACAGGCGTTACCGCCCCGAGAATCGTTGCCGGATCGGCCCCAAAAGCGACAGAAACCGGAAATTTCTCGCCGGGATGGGCCTGCATGAACTCGCGCATGTCCAGCGCACCGCCTCGGTGAGCCAGCCAGCGCATGATCACTTTGTTCTTGCTCAGCTTCTGCTGACGGTAAATGCCCAGGTTCTGGCGTTTCTTTTCCGGGCCGCGGGTAATCGTCAGCCCCCAGGTCAGCAGCGGCGCCACATCGCCCGGCCAGCAACTCATGACCGGAATCTTATCGAGATCGACCTCATCGCCCTGCCAGACGATCTGCTGGCACGGCGCTTTGCTCAGGCGCTTGGCAGGCATATTAAGGACTTGCTTGAAGACCGGCAGCTTGTCGATGGCATCACGGAAGCCTTTCGGCGGTTCCGGCTCTTTGAGATACGCCAGCAGTTTGCCGACTTCCCGTAGCTCCAGCACATCCTCACGTCCCATGCCCATAGCAACCCGCTCGGTTGTGCCAAACAGGTTCGCCAGCACAGGGATATCGTAACCCACCGGATTTTCAAACAGTAATGCCGGTCCGCCTGCCCGCAGGGTGCGGTCGCAGATTTCAGTCATTTCATACCGGGGATCGATTGGCTGCTTGATGCGCTTAAGTTGCCCACGCTCTTCCAGGTAGGCGATAAAGTCGCGCAAATCATTGAGTTTCATTCCTGCACCCTATCTGTTTTGCTCGACCCGGCTTACGGACAGCCGGGATAAAAATAGGACACATTATATACTGAATCCCTGACAAGATGCTTGTGATGCAGGCATTTATTGGTGGTAAAACAAGGTACTGAAAAGAAATCTTCCCGCCCCTGCAGCGCACTGTACCGGGCATCAGGGCATGGATGCCGATAAAGCGGTTTCCAGATTACGCTTTAACGTGTAACTCTTAGTGCCTGCGGCGAGTGTGGTGAGCCAGCTAGCATGACCCTGATTGACCAGTTTACTGGCCACCAGCTCACCATCTTCCGGCTCGGACAGCTTGGCTAACAGAAAGATTTCCACCTCGTCCGGCAGTGGCTTGAGGGTAGCCAGTGCCTGGTATGCCTGAGCTTTCAGGGAGGGATTACGAGTTGCGGCCATCAGTTGGCTCACAGCCAGTTTGCCCGGCAGATCATCTGCCAGCCGGTTCAGCTCGGCCCGGCTGTACTGATCGGTGCGACGACGCCACAATTGCTGGTACAAACCTTCATCCCCGGTTATCGCGGCCAGCTTGGCCAGTAAGCCGTTATCAGACAGCCAAAGCAGTTGTCTGTCGGACAGAAACTGATCGGCAAGATACCTCACGCCTGTGCCGGACAGCGCAGAAAGCTGCGCCAGGGCAATATCGCGCCGGGTGCGCTGGGTATTGAGATCACCGGCCAGCCAGTCTGCCAGCACTAAATCACCGGCATCAACCTGACGGACAAAGGATTCCGCCAGCTGCTCACGCTGCCAGCGCTGCAACAGCTGGTGTGCCCGGGTACCGTAGGTAAATGCTGCCCGGGTAACCCGGTAGCCATCGCCCTGTTCTGTCAGGGTGAAACGTGATTGTCGGGCCGCTTGTGTTTCAAGCCAGGCGATCTTTTCATCATCCAGCTTTTTCAATGTATGGGCGTAGTCCACCAGTGCCGAACGCAGGGCTTCCTGCTCCAGCACAGAGAAATCAGCCAGCTGATAATTGAGCTGGGCAATATCACTTTCCCGGTACAGGGTTTTGAGCGATTTTAATGCCGGTGTGATGTCCTGCGTGACCTGCTGGTATTCCTGCTGACTGATTTCATCAGCCCTCAGGGGTAGCGCGACCAGCAGTAACCACAACCAGACCCACATGCCTCTTCCATGTTGCATGTTGCATACTCCATGTCATTGCTGACTTGATTCATTGTTGGTTCCCGAGCCGCTGAGCATCAGGTCCATTTCAGCCCACCTTCCTGGCAGACCGGCAAAGTCTGAAAGAGGATAACCTCAGTCGTCAATTGAATGCTGTTTCAAACAACATGCCGATATTATCAGCAATAAAAAAACGCCACACAAGGTGGCGTTTATACAATCTGTGACATCAAGCCAATGGAATCAGGACTTCTGACGACGCATCGCTTCGAAGAACTCGTCGTTGGTCTTGGTCATGCCCAGCTTGTCGATCAGGAATTCCATGCTGTCGGTCTCATTCATTGGATGAACGATCTTACGCAGGATCCACATCTTCTGCAGCTCATCCGGCTTGGCCAGCAGCTCTTCACGACGGGTACCGGAACGGTTGAAGTCAATCGCAGGGAATACTCGCTTCTCGGCAATCTTACGCGACAGGTGCAGTTCCATGTTACCTGTACCTTTAAACTCTTCGTAGATCACTTCGTCCATCTTAGAACCGGTATCAACCAGTGCCGTCGCGATGATGGTCAGGCTACCGCCTTCTTCCACATTACGGGCCGCACCGAAGAAACGCTTCGGACGGTGCAGGGCGTTGGCGTCGACACCACCGGTCAGTACTTTACCGGAAGATGGCACCACTGTGTTGTACGCACGGGCCAGACGGGTAATAGAATCCAGCAGGATAACCACATCTTTTTTATGCTCAACCAGTCGCTTGGCCTTTTCGATCACCATTTCGGCAACCTGAACGTGGCGGGAAGCCGGCTCGTCAAAGGTAGAAGCAATCACTTCGCCTTTTACCAGACGCTGCATCTCGGTCACTTCTTCAGGACGCTCGTCAATCAGCAGCACCATCAGCTCACACTCTGGGTGATTGTAAGCAATGCTCTGTGCAATGTTCTGCAACAGCATAGTCTTACCCGCTTTTGGCGGTGCAACAATCAGACCACGCTGACCCTTACCGATAGGTGAGGCCAGATCCAGTACACGAGCAGTAATGTCTTCGGTTGAGCCGTTACCACGTTCCATACGCATGCGATCATTGGCGTGCAGCGGGGTAAGGTTTTCAAACAGGATCTTGTTGCGGGCGTTGTCTGGTTTGTCGTGGTTTACTTCGTTGACTTTCAGCAGGGCAAAGTAGCGTTCACCGTCTTTTGGTGGCCGGATTTTACCTGAAATGGTATCACCGGTACGCAGGTTGAAGCGGCGAATCTGGCTTGGTGAGACATAAATATCATCCGGGCCTGCCAGGTATGAACTGTCTGCGCTACGAAGGAAGCCAAAGCCGTCCTGCAGAATTTCCAAAACCCCGTCGCCAAAAATGTCCTCACCACTTTTCGCGTGCTGTTTGAGAATGGCAAAGATGATGTCCTGTTTTCTCAAACGCGCTAGGTTTTCGAGTCCTAAGCTTTCGCCGAGCGCAACCAACTTTGAGATAGGCTGGTTCTTCAGTTCTGTAAGATTCATAGTGGTGGGTTTCTTGTCAGTCAAATTAGGGGTTCTATGGTTAATTGAGAAAAGCTTCGACCAATGGGGCTGGTCAAGAAATGAACTGTCGTATAATTTACGTGCAATAACTTAGCACTAAAGCCAGCATCCGTCTAGTGGCCTGAAAAAGACACCGCGTACAAAAGGATCATTGTACGCGGTTTCGCGTTACTGTAGGCCAATTACAGGTTGGCGTCCAGAAACTCTTTCAGTTGAGACTTAGACAGTGCGCCGACTTTGGTCGCAGCCACATTGCCGTCTTTGAACAGCAACAGAGTCGGAATACCACGGATACCAAATTTTGGTGGTGTCGCGGCATTGTGATCTATGTTCAGCTTTCCGATAGTCAGCTTGTCTTGGTACTCGTCTGCGATTTCGTCAAGAATTGGCGCGATCATTTTACACGGTCCGCACCACTCAGCCCAAAAATCGACTAAAACTGGGCCTGCAGCGTTAATCACATCGTTATCAAAACTTGCGTCTGTCAGCTGCACAATCTTGTCGCTCATCTTCCACTCCAATGGTTGATTTTCAACGCTGATTCTATTTTAACCAGCAAATCGATGCCCTATTTGAATTGAATACGTTTCGTATTGCAACCCTAAGCTGATATTCTATACGAATGAAGACGACTCATATCACAGAGCAGAAATTTGCCGACCTGGGACTAAACCCCCTGGTTTTACAAGGACTGGAAGACAAGGGGTTTCATAACTGCACCCCTATCCAGGCCCTGGCATTGCCGGTATTGCTCTCCGGCCGTGACATTGCTGGTCAGGCACAAACAGGGACTGGTAAGACCCTGGCTTTCCTGACAGCGACCTTTAACCACTTGATGCTGAACCCAGCATCCGAGGAGCGAAAAACCAATCAGCCCCGTGCAATTATTATGGCACCTACACGGGAACTGGCCATTCAGATTTACAATGATGCCGCACCGTTGCTGGCAAGCACTGGCCTGAAAGCCGGTCTGGCTTATGGTGGCGAAGCGTACGAAAAACAGAAACAGCACCTGGAAAACGGTGTAGATATTCTGATCGGCACCTGTGGCCGTATCATCGATTTCTACAAGCAGCGTGTGATAGATCTGCACAGCATTCAGGTTGTGGTACTGGATGAAGCCGACCGTATGTTCGATCTGGGCTTTATCAAAGATATCCGTTTCCTGTTCCGACGTATGCCAAGCCCGAAAGGACGCCTGAACATGCTGTTCTCTGCCACCCTGTCATACCGGGTCAAAGAGCTGGCGTTCGAGCACATGAACAACCCGGAAAGTGTGGTGGTTGAGCCTGAGCAAAAAACCGGTCACCGTATCCAGGAAGAGCTGTTCTACCCGTCCAATCAGGACAAAATGCGTTTGCTGCAGACCCTGATCGAAGAAGACTGGCCGGATCGCGCCATCATTTTTGCCAACACCAAACACCGTTGTGAAGACATCTGGGCGCACCTGGAAGCCGATAACCACCGTGTTGGCCTGCTGACCGGCGACGTGCCGCAGAAAAAGCGCGTACGCATTCTGGAGCAGTTCACCCAAGGTGAAGTTGATATCCTGGTGGCAACCGACGTCGCGGCGCGCGGTCTGCACATTCCTCAGGTGACTCACGTCTTTAACTACGATCTGCCTGACGATGCCGAAGACTATGTTCACCGTATTGGCCGTACCGGTCGTGCCGGCGAAAGCGGTCATTCCATCAGCTTTGCCTGTGAAGAATACGCCATTAATCTGACGGCGATTGAAACCTACATCGAGCACACGATTCCGCAATCAAAATACGATGCCGAAGCGCTGCTGGATGATCTGCCGCCACCGGTAAAATTCCAGCGGGCACCTCGCCAGAGCGGTGGTCGTCGCAACAGTGGTTCCCGTCAGGGACAAGGACAGGGACGCCAGCGCAGTAATAACCGCCGTCGCTCACCACAGAAAACACAGTAACTGAAGAAGACGCTATGGAAAGTTGTGTCGTATCCCCGCTGTATGCAGCCATTGACCTTGGCTCTAACAGTTTTCACATGTGGATCGTGCGTGAAGTCGCAGGCAGTGTGCATACGCTGGCTAAAATCAAGCGCAAAGTACGGCTGGCAGCCGGCCTTAACGGCCAGAATGAACTGAGCCAGGAAGCCATGCAGCGCGGCTGGGAATGCCTGGCAATGTTTGCAGAACGATTGCAGGATATTCCGGCTGAACGGGTCCGCATTGTTGGTACCGCGGCACTGCGAACCGCCGTGAATGCCGAAGACTTTCTTTCCAGAGCCATCAGTATACTGGGTCACCCCATCGACATTATTCCTGGTGAAGAGGAAGCACGCATTATCTACCAGGGCGTTGCACACACCTCTGGCGGTCAGGGAAAACGCCTGGTCGTCGATATCGGTGGGGCCAGTACTGAAGTCATTATCGGTGAAGGTTTTGATGCCAAGGCACTGACCAGCCTGAAAATGGGTTGTGTCACCTGGCTGGAACGCTATTTCAAAGACAGGCACTTGTCAGCCGACAATTTCAGCGCGGCAATCCTGGCGGCAAAACAAGCCATTGCGCCTATCGTGGAGCCCTACCGCAAACTGGGTTGGGACCACTGTGTCGGCGCCAGCGGCACCGTACAGGCGCTGCAGGAAATCATGGTTGCCCAGGGCATGGACGAGCTGATCACCCTGTCTAAACTCAAGCGTCTGCAGCGTCAGGCCATGCAATACGAACGCCTGGAAGATCTTGATATTGAAGGGCTGACATTAGAACGGGCCCTGGTGTTTCCGAGTGGCCTGTCGATTCTGATCGCCTTGTTTGAATCGCTGGACATCCAAACCATGACACTGGCCGGCGGCGCCCTGCGCGAAGGCATGGTGTATGACATGATGAGCCAGATGCGTCACGACGATGTGCGAGCCAGAACCCTGAACAGCCTGCAATACCGTTTTCAGATTGATACCGAACATGCGCAAACCGTGGCCGACACCGCGCAGGCTTTACTGGAGGACTGTCAGCCCGCCTGGCAGACCGATGAGCAAGCCCGCTCTTTGCTCCAGTCCAGCGCCATCTTGCACGAAATAGGCACAGGTATCTGCTTCAAGCAAAACGGCGATCATGCCGCCTATCTGGTCCAGCATCTGGACTTGCCCGGTTTTACCCGCGCGCAGAAACACCTGCTGGGCGAGCTGCTGCGCAGGCACAGGGACAACCTGACCAGCCTGCCGGAACAGCATGCCATCCCCGCAATCAACGCTGTGCGTATCTTGCGCCTGCTGCGCCTGGCGGTCATTCTCTGCCACCGGCGTGACAGCCAGCACCAGCCCCCTGCGCACCTGACGGTCGATGACAATCAGCTCACCCTGATACTGCCAAAAGCCTGGCTGACAGCCAATCCGCTGACTGATGCTGAGTTACAACAGGAAGCCCACCGCCAAAGCGATCTCGGCTGGCCACTGCAGATCAGCGAAGAAAGCTGAACACCTGCCACATAACACTGTGGCTCAAGACAATGCTCATAAAAAAGGCTCCCGACGGGAGCCTTGTCTGATCGTAGAATCGAGTATCTTTAACCTGTGATACCGCTGTGACGCAGCAGGGCATCGATCTTAGGCTCGCGGCCGCGGAAGCGTTTGAACAAATCCATCGGCTCCTCACTGCCACCGCGCTCAAGAATACAGGCCAGGAAATCCGCCCCGGTTTGCGGGTTAAAAATACCTTCTTCCTCGAAGCGGGAATAGGCATCGGATGACAATACTTCAGCCCACAGGTAACTGTAGTAGCCCGCGCTGTAACCACCAGCAAAGATATGGCCGAAACTGTGCGGGAATCGGCCCCATTCCGGGCTTGGTAGCACAGACACCTGACGCTTGATAGCAGCCAGTGTATCGAGCACCTGCGCGCCCGTTTCCGGATCGTAATTGGTGTAGAGTGAGAAATCGAACAGACCGAATTCCAGCTGGCGCAGCATACCCAGTGCAGAATGGAAATTCTTCGCCGCCAGCATTTTCCCCAGCAATTCGGCCGGCAAAGGCTCACCGGTTTCATAATGGCCGGAGATAAAAGCCAGCGCCTCTTCTTCCCAGCACCAGTTTTCCAGGAACTGACTCGGCAGTTCTACCGCATCCCAGGGCACACCATTGATGCCAGAGACCGAAGACTCATCAACCTTGGTCAGCATATGGTGAATACCGTGGCCGGTTTCGTGGAACAGGGTCACCACTTCATCGTGGGTAAACAGCGCTGGCTTACCGCCAACCGGTTTGTTGAAGTTACAGGTCAGGTAGGCCACCGGGTGCTGCAGACTGCCGTCCTGACGCACGCGGCGCACGATACATTCGTCCATCCAGGCACCACCGCGCTTGTGCTCGCGGGCATACAGATCCAGGTAGAAACTGCCGCGCAGTTCGCCGCTGGCATCAAAAATATCGTAGAAACGGACACTCGGATCCCAGACATCCACGCCTTCACGCTCAGTCACTGTCATGCCAAAGACACGCTTGAGCACCTCAAACAAGCCGGACACCACTTTCTGCTCCGGGAAATACGGCCGCAGCTGCTCATCGGAAATGCTGTATCTGTGCTGTTTCAGTTTCTCGGCATAGTAAGGAATATCCCAGGGCTCCAGTGCATCGGCACCGAACTCGCTGCGGGCAAACTCACGCAGCTCTGCCACTTCCTGTTCGCCCTGCGGCTTAGCGCGGGCGGCCAGATCATTGAGGAACCCCAGCACCTGATCGGTGGATTCCGCCATCTTGGTGGCCAGCGACTTCTCGCTGTAGGTATTAAAGCCCAGCAAACGGGCCAGTTCATGGCTGAGTTTGAGTTTTTCAGCAATGATTTCACTGTTATCCCATTTGCCCGCGTTCGGGCCGCGATCCGAGGCACGGGTCACGAAGGCTTCGTACATTTCACGGCGCAGTTCGCGATTATCACAGTAGCTCATGACAGGCAGGTAGGAGGGAATTTCCAACGTAAACAGATAACCCTGCTCACCTTTGTCTTCCGCCGCCGCCGCGGCCGCTTGCAATGCCGACTCCGGCAGGCCCGACAACTCGCCGGCATCGGCAATCAGCTTGCTCCAGCCCATAGTGGCATCGAGCACATTGTTGCTGAAAGATGACGACAGCTCAGACAAACGCTTGCTGATTTCACCATAACGGTGCTGTTCACTCGCGGGCAGGCCGATGCCCGACAACTCGAAGTCTTTCAGTGCATCGGTAATGGATTTTTTCTGCGCCTGAGACAGGGTCGCAAACGCATCGCTGTGGCGGATACTTTTGTAGGCTTCATACAGACCCTTGTGCTGACCCAGCCAGGTGCTGTAGTCCGACAGCATGGGCAGACAGCTTTCATAGGCCTCGCGCAGTTCCGGGCTGTTTTTCACCCCATTGAGATGGCCCACCGGTGACCAGATGCGATTCAGACGATCATCGGTTTCCGCCAGCGGCGCACAAATGCTGTCCCAGCTGGGTGTCTCGCCGCTGGCCAGGACGTCTTCTACCTTGGCCCGGCAGTCTTTAATGGCCTGCTCAACCGCAGGAAAGATGTGTTCGGGTTTGATTTGCGAAAACAGGGGCAGATCTGTCATGGTCAGTAATGGGTTCGACATCAGCGTATCCTTTTTAAGTAGGTTCCTGAGGAAATGCGTCTGCATAAGGGGATTTTCAATCCCTTCGCGCAATTTAGGCTCGTAGTTCACTCTATTTTAGTGGCCGCGAGGATGACAGACCACAATCCCGCTGCATAATCGGCCGGATTACGCCATAATAACGCCCTTCGTCGACCATCACAGAGTAACCCATGCTGAGTTATCGCCACAGTTTTCACGCCGGCAACCATGCTGACGTGATCAAACACATAGTCCAAAGCCTGATCCTTGATGCGCTCAAGCAAAAGGACAAACCTTTTGTGTATCACGACACCCACTCGGGTGTGGGGCGTTATGATCTGCAGGATGAGCGCAGTGAAAAAACCGGCGAATACCTGCAAGGCATTGCACGCCTGTGGCAGCGCGACGATCTGCCGGAAGCACTGGCCTCTTACCTGGATGCCATCCGGGTTCTGAACCAGGGTGACACCCTGCGCTACTACCCGGGTTCACCCAAGGTGGCCCGCGCCCAGATCCGTGACCAGGACCGCATGATCCTGACCGAACTGCACCCAACCGATTTCCCGCTGCTGCTGCAGGAGTTTCGCGGCGATCGTCAGGTACGTATCTACAAAGAAGACGGTTTTGCCCGCCTCAAAGCCAGCTTGCCGCCCAAAGAACGGCGTGGTCTGGTGCTGATCGACCCGCCCTACGAGCTGAAACACGAGTACATGGATGTGGTGAAAGCCATAGGTCAGAGCGTCAGACGCTGGGCGACCGGCACTTATGCCATCTGGTACCCTGTGGTATACCGCAGCAATATCGACGCCATGCTGGAAGAGCTGGAGAACCTGGGGATCCGCAACATTCTGCAGATTGAACTGGGTGTCGAGCCGGATACCGAAGAGCGTGGCATGACGGCCTCGGGCATGATTGTCATCAACCCGCCGTGGAAGCTGGAAAGCCAGATGGCTGCCCTGCTGCCCTGGCTGCAGTCTGTGATTGCACCCACCCGCGGCCACACCACACTGCGCTGGGTGGTGCCGGAATAATCCCCGCCGTTTAATGATCTCCGGTGCAAAGCCAGGCATGCTGCACCGGAATGATTGGCCCTTCCCTTGCTTCCCGGCATCAAGATCACCACAGATTCCACGGCAAAGACGTCAGTTTCGCCGAACCTAGCATCTGAAGGCGACTTAGGTATACACTGTCGTCCAGCTAAGATTTCACAGCATAGAGAGAACAGTCATGGCAACGCATTTTGATTACATCTGTATTGGTGGCGGCAGCGGCGGGATTGCATCAGCTAACCGCGCGGCAATGTACGGCGCAAAAGTCGCGCTGATTGAAGCCAAAGCCCTGGGCGGCACCTGTGTCAACGTCGGTTGTGTACCGAAAAAAGTGATGTGGCACGGCGCTCAGATTGCAGAAGCCATGCATCTGTATGCCAAAGATTACGGCTTTGACGTGGACGTGAAAAACTTCAACTGGGCAACCCTGGTGGAAAGTCGCGAAGCCTATATCGGCCGCATCCATCAGGCCTACGATAACGTGCTGGGCAAGAACAAGATTGAAGTGATCAACGGCTTTGCCAAATTCGTAGATGCCAAAACCGTGGAAGTGAACGGCCAGCATTTCACTGCCGATCATATTCTGATTGCCGTTGGCGGTGAGCCAACCATCCCGGACATTCCGGGTGCGGAACACGGTATCGACTCTAACGGCTTCTTCGAGCTGACCGAGCAGCCTAAACGTACTGCTGTTATCGGCGCCGGTTACATCGCAGTCGAAATCGCCGGTGTGCTGAGCGCGCTGGGTACAGATACCCACCTGTTCGTACGTAAAGAATCGCCGCTGCGCAGCTTCGATCCCATGATTGTCGACACCCTGGTCGAAGTCATGAACAACGAAGGCCCGACCCTGCACACCCACTCAGTGCCCAAAGAAGTGGTGAAAGAAGCCGATGGCACCACCACGCTGCATTTTGAAAACGGCGACTCACACAATACCGATCTGCTGATCTGGGCCATCGGCCGCAACCCTGTGACGCACAAAATCAACCTGAACGCGACCGGTGTGGAAACCACAGGCAAAGGCTACATCAAGGTCGATGAATATCAGCAGACCAATGTGCCTGGCATCTACTGTGTCGGCGACATCATGGACGGCGGCATCGAGCTGACTCCTGTGGCCGTCAAAGCCGGCCGTCAGTTGTCTGAGCGCCTGTTCAACAACAAGCCAGACGCCAAGATGGACTACAAACTGGTGCCAACCGTGGTCTTCAGCCATCCGCCAATCGGCACTATTGGCCTGACGGAGCAGGAAGCCATCGCCCAGTACGGCGAAGAGAATGTGAAAGTGTACCAGTCCGGCTTTACGGCCATGTACACAGCCGTCACCAGCCACCGCCAGCCTTGTAAGATGAAACTGGTCTGCGCCGGCCCGGAAGAAACTGTAGTCGGCCTGCACGGCATTGGTTATACCGTAGACGAAATGATCCAGGGCTTCGGCGTTGCCATGAAGATGGGCGCCACCAAAGCCGATTTCGACAGCGTGGTTGCCATCCACCCAACCGGCTCGGAAGAGTTTGTTACCATGCGTTAATCCCTCAGGATCACGTTCAGCATTAACATACAAAAGACCAGCGGAATTGCTGGTCTTTTTATGTCCTCGTCACCTCAGCGCTGTTACAACATGTCGCGCTGTTTATACTCTTCCGTGTATTCGGGTAAAGATACTGTTGTGGTCATATTGCAACACTCACTCGTATTAGCCTTAGGCTCATTCTGAACGTTAATCTGCAAACCGAATATATTGCTTCAACACTTTTTCAATGTGAGGAAAGTCTGATGCCTTACATTGAAAACCAAACCAATAGAGGTTATATAATTTCTGGTCATCAAAACTTGGAATATCGCACATAAATGTA